>JBFHGI010000333.1:0-3722 GCA_041583175.1 Pseudorhodobacter sp.
ATCCTCAAAAATCACCCCCGGTCCGTCGATAAGGTTTCCGGCCTCCAAGCGCTTGCGGTCGAACTTGTAGCAATGCACAAATTTCCCCAAGGCGGCGTCAAAGAAAGATTGCTTGCCCCGCATTACGGCCACTTTGCCCGCGCCTTGCTCGGCCACGCGTGCCACCTGTTCGGGTGGCGTGGTCGCATTCACTGACCAGACAGTAATTTCAACATCCAGCCCAGCAACGGTACGACCAAAGAGCTTCGCATAATCCTCCTCGAACCGCGCGAGGAAGGTGGCGGCATCGGGGGCCATTGCCTGCTCTTCGGTCAAGGCAATCGGAATTTCCCAGCCCTGCCCCGCATAGCGCATATAGACTTTGAACTCGGCCAAGATCGGGCTCTCGGCGTCACAGGTGCGCACGAATCCGGTCGCCTCTTCCCGCAACTCCGTCAGCAAGTCGCGGATCAGCCCCGCGTCAAAGGCAGAGAGTTTCATATAGACCGAGCGGTTCGCCTCAAAGCTGAACGGCGCGCGTAGAAAGCCTATGGCAGAGCCAACCCCTGCCCCCGGTGGCACAATCAACCGCGCCACCCCCAACTTTTCGCACAAACGGCCCGCGTGCAAAGGGGCCGCGCCGCCAAAGGCGATCATGGTGTATTCCGACAGGTCTTCGCCGTTTTCCACCGCATGGACCCGCGCGGCATTGGCCATGTTTTCATCCACCACCTCGGCCACACCAAAGGCGGCTTCTACCGCGTCCATCCCGAGTACTGTACCGATATGGGCCTTCAGCGCCTCTTTGGAACCAGAGGATTGCAGCTTGAACGCGCCGCCTGCGAAATTATCAGCGTCCAGCTTGCCCAGCACCAGATCGGCGTCGGTCACCGCTGGCCGTTCTCCGCCGCGCCCGTAACAGGCAGGGCCGGGTTCAGAGCCTGCACTTTCCGGCCCCACCCTAATTTGCCGCATGCTGTCCACATGCGCGAGCGAGCCGCCGCCAGCCCCAATCTCCACCATATCAATGACGGGAATGGAAATCGGCATCCCCGAGCCTTTCTTGAACCGGTAGGTGCGCGCCACTTCAAATACGCGGCTGGTTTTCGGGGTCTGGTTCTTGATCAGGCAGATCTTGGCCGTGGTGCCACCCATGTCAAAGCTCAGCACCTTATCCAGACCATAGCGCGCCGCGATATGGGCAGCAAAGACCGCCCCCCCAGCAGGGCCGCTTTCCACCAGCCGCACCGGAAAATCGGCCGCGTTCTGGATCGAGATAATACCACCGCCCGAATGCATCAGGAAAATCCGGCATTCCACGCCCTCGCCGCGCAACCGCTCCTCCAGCCGCCCAAGGTAAGAGGCCATCAAGGGCTTGATATAGGCATTGGCGACAACGGTGTTGAACCGCTCATATTCGCGCATCTGCGGGCTGACCTCGGATGAGATCGACACTGCCACCGCGGGAAGCTTTTCGGCCAAAACATCGCGGATCAGGCGTTCATGCGCGGGGTTGAGGTAGGAATGGATCAACCCCACCGCCACGCTTTCATAGCTCGCCGCAGCAATACGGTCCACGACCGCCTCCACCTCGGCGCGGTCCAGCGCGATCATCACCTCACCTTTGGCATTCACCCGCTCGGCCACGGTATAGCGCATTTGCCGCGCCAGCAGCGGTTCCGGCAGGGTGAGGTTCAGGTCATATTGCTCGAACCGGGATTCCGTCCGCATTTCGATCACATCCCGAAAGCCCTCGGTCGTGATCAGGGCGGTCTTCGCGCCTCGCCGCTCAATCAGCGCATTGGTGGCCAGCGTGGTGCCGTGAATGATCTGACCGATCTGCGCAGGTAGAACCCCCGCTTTGGCGCAGACCTGATGCATCCCCTCAATTATCGCATTTTCCGGCGCGGCATAGGTCGTCAGCACTTTGGTCGAAAACGCCTCGCCATCCTTTTCCAGCACAACATCGGTGAACGTGCCGCCGATATCGACGCCAAGACGCAGGGAAAAGGCTTTCATACAGGCAGACTCCGTTCAGAGCGGGATGGGGCGCGGTTTCAAGTGTGAGGCTTGCACGCGGCGTCGATCACTTCAAATTCTAATATTTTCTATAGCCGATAGATTTTCGTGATCTAATGGGCCTGTGCGGTAACAACAGCAAGGCGCGCCGCCGCATCAACGAAACGCGGGGCTTTGGCGCGACTGTAGCGGGCGAAAAATTCCAGCGGGTCGGGATACCAATCCACCGAAATCTCTTGCAACCGGCCTGCCGCGATCGCTGCCTGCACCAAGGCCGAAGGCAAAAGCGAGACCCCCATACCATCCACCGCCATCTGGGCCGATGCCCCCAAACTGTTGGAGTAGACAACCTGATCCATCGCAAGCCGCTTGTGTTCCGCCTGCTTCGCCAAGGCCTTGGCCGCCAGACTATGGCGTGCATGCACCAGCACAGGTCGCCTCGACAGATCAGCCAGTGACGCCCCCGCCCCGAATTCCTTGGCAATGGCGGGCGTTGCAACCCAGACATAAGGGTAGACGCCAAGCGGCAGCGAGCCGTCACTTTCATGCTCGAACGGGCCCGTTTGCAATGCCAAATCTAGCTGCCCAGCGGCAAGTTTCTTCTCTATCTCCGCAGAAAGCCCAACTTCAAGATCCACCGAGATCGCGGGATAGGTCTCGCGGAAGCGGCGCAGGAACGGGTGCAGCCATGTGCAGGCCACAAGCTCGGTTACGCCGAGGCGCATCCGGTGGGCGACAAGATCCTGCCGTCCCGCCACCTCCAGAAACGCCTCGGCATCCCAGAGCACCTTTCGGGCAGCGGCAACAAGGTTCTTTCCCTTCTCCGACAAGCGGACAGACCCCGCGTCCCTGTGCATCAGTATCACGCCCAGGCTTTCCTCCAATGTCGCGATGCGGTTGGAGATATTGGGTTGCGTCGTCCCCAGAACAGAAGCCGCCTGCCGAAAGGAACCGAGGTCCACGACCGCGACAAGCGCCTCAAGCTGTTTCAAGGTGATCTGGCTTTTTATCATGGGCCCATTTGATAAAGAACTTTGATCATCCGTCAACGCAATCTGCCATTTTGATTATTGCCTGAGCGCGGCTTCTCTCTGCGGCGTTTGATACCGCAATCAGCTAATTTACAAATCCTTCCAACTTTTCCTTGACGCATGACAAGTTTTAACCAATCACTACCGCCATGATCAGGGAGAAGGCAGGGCGATGCTCTGTCGATCTATAAAAAACAGGGAGGAACTGAATGTCTTATATTTCCAAGGCGCTGAAAGCCATGTCTGCTGCGTCCGTGGCGGCGACACTTGCGCTGTCAGCAGCGCAGGCAGAAACCACACTGCGCGGCGCGAGCATGTTTGACGACAACCATGCCTTTACCAAGACCATGGTGAAATTTGCCGAACTGGTGGATGCGAATTACGATGGTGATGTCACCTTTGACCTGCGTCTGAATGGCGAATTGGGTGTTGAAAGCGACTATGTCACCTTCCTCAACCAAGGCGTCGCAATTGATTACACCATCCTCGCCCCATCCAATATGGCGAAATTCGCGCCGTCTATCCCTTTGATGGATATGCCTTTCCTGTTCCGCGATCTGGAACATTGGAACGCTGTTCTGTCCAGCGATGTGCTGAAGCCGCTGGAAGACGAACTGCTTGAAAAGGCCGACATCAAGGTTGTGGGCTATACCGGCGGCGGCACCCGCAACCTGCTGTCCAAAAACCCGGTTA
>JBFHGI010000334.1:0-3706 GCA_041583175.1 Pseudorhodobacter sp.
CGGACGATCCCGGCCTTATCCGCGCCGCAATCCGCCAGGCGGCAAGCACGCATGATGTTGTGATTTCCTCTGGTGGGGTGTCGTCGGGCGAGGAAGATCATATTCTGGACGCTTTGCGCGCCGAACAGGCAGAGTTGGACGTGCTGAAAGTCGCAATCCGTCCCGGAAAACCACTTACTATCGGGCGGCTGGGTCAAGCACTTTATTTCGGCTTGCCCGGAAATCCTTATGCTGCCGCCATCACTTTTGCCCAAATCGCCCGCCCGGCCTTGCGGCGCGTCGCGGGTTTGACGGAAGATCCTGACATCTGGCTGCCGGCCGTTGCGGGGTTCAGCTATGCGCGAAAGACCGGACGGCGCGAATATGTGCCGGTTTCCTGGGATAAACGCGATGCGATGGGCCGTCCGGTGTTGCAGCGGCTGGGCCAAGGGGCATCAGCCTCTCTTTCGCCAATGGCGCAGGCGATGGGGATTGCGGTTATTCCGGCTGACCTGCAAAGCGTTCACCCCGGTCAGCCCCTTGCGGTGGAACCGTTCTACGATTGAGCCAACCCGCCTCGCCGGATGGACCCGACCAATTCGATGGTCTCTGCCAAGGTGTTGGAGATGGTGCCATATTTGCGCAGGTTGCGATGCAGCAGATCAAGCCGCTGGTCGTTCTCATCGGTGTCCACGGTGATATCATAGGTGATGCGCACCATCTTCGGTGGGCTGTCCTGCCGGATGCCATGCAGGCTGACCTCCATCCCGCGCAAATCAAACTCCAGCATCGGCGCCACCCGCTCCGCGCCTTTCAACAGGCAAGCGGCAAGGCTGGCCAATAACATTTCCGCCGGATTGAACGCATCGGCGCGCCCCGCCATGTCGGTGTCGAGGAGGATATGCGCTGATTTCGCCTGAGCCTCGGCGCCGCGGCTGTCGATCCGACGGGCAGTTACATGATATTCAAGCATCCCTTGCCTTTCCGTTCTTCATACTGGGCTTGCACGATGCGCCCGGACTTGTGGCTACGTAAGGCTGGCCAGATCAGCCCTGTAACCAGGTTTCCAGTTTCGCCGCATCCGGCAGACCACCCGCATGGACAAGCTTGCCATCGACAGCAATGCCGGGTGTCGACATGACACCTGCAATCGCGATGGATTTCGCATCGGTGATCTTTTCAACAGCGACTTCCACGCCAATCCGCGCGGCGGCATCTTTCACCATTTGTTCAGTCGTGGTGCAGCGAGCACATCCGGGGCCGTAGACTTTGACAGTTTTCATGGGAATGCCTTTCACAGCAGAAGGTTAAAGAGGTATCCGGTCGCCAGAATGCCGGAGGAAACGACGGCGATGAAGATTGCGATCAAGCGCAGGGTCAGCACCTGTTTAAGAATGATCATTTCGGGCAGGCTAAGGGCGATCACCGACATCATGAAGGCCAGCGTGGTGCCAAGGGCTGCGCCTTTGCCCAAAAGCGCCTCAACGATAGGGATCACGCCTGCCGCGTTGGTGTACATCGGCACCCCGACAACAACCGCCGCTGGTACGGACCACCAAGCGTCTCCGCCCATGATCCGAAGCATCATCTCTTCGGGCACAAATCCGTGGATGGCTGCACCGATGCCAATCCCGACCAGCACCCAAATCCAGACTTTGCCCAGAATTTCGCGCAGCTGCTCCAGCCCGATCCTGAGGCGGTCTACTAGGGTCAGTTGCGCCTCCGGCAGGTCGCCCGCTGGCCCTGCGTTCAACTCACGCACCCAGTCCTGCAGGTATCGCTCCAAACCCATGCGGCCAAGGATGACCCCGGCGACAGTTGCGATGGAAAAGCCGAACACAAGGTAGATCGTGGCGATCTTCCAGCCGACAAGGCCATAAAGCAGCCCCAATCCGACCGGCCCCACCATTGGACCCGCAATGAGGAAGGAAAAGGTCACGCCGAGGGGGATACCTGCCGAGACAAATCCGATGAACAATGGCACGGAGGAGCAGGAACAGAACGGTGTCAGTACCCCCAGCAGCGCCGCCAGCGGGTAGCCCCAGATCTCGCGCTTGCCTGCAAGGATGGCGCGGGTTTTCTCGGGGCTGAACCAACTACGCAGAACTCCGGTGACAAAGACGATCCCTGTCAGCAGCAACAACACCTTTGGCACGTCATAGACAAAGAAGGCGATTGCCTCGCCAGTGTGGCTGTGGCGATCCACGGGGAACAGCGCTGTGACCCATTCCGAAATCGGGATAAGCTGGCCGTAAAGCAGATACAGCGCTACGCCGACCGCAGGCACGCCCACATACCAAAGCCAGTCAGGCTTTGCACGATGTGGCACAGGATCATGTGTTTGGACGGTCATGCGACTTTCCTTTCCGTCATCGTTTCAGCGGCAAATATGGCGTCGATCATAGCGGCAAGTTCGGGCGCAAGATCAGGGTTGCGGCGCAGGCGCACCCATTGGGCATCCCGGCGGTCCAACACCAAACCGGCCTCGCGCAGCACTTTCATATGGCGCGACATCCGGCTTTGGCTGGTGTCGAGACGGGCCATCAATTCGCAAATGCAATGTTCCCCCCCATCCCAGAGAAGGGCGAGGGCGGCACGGCGTGTGGGGTCACAAAGGGCGGTCAGGATGTTCTGCATAGCGCATCAATATGCGCGTGGGCGCATATGCGCCTTGATCCATATCAAGTCCCGACCCTTCGGGACTTAGCGCAGTCCGGCTTTGGTGGCTGCGCGGCGGCGCAACGCCTGTACCAGCGACATGACCAATAGGGCCACAATCGCCACGACGAAGGCCGCCGCAATGGGGCGTTGCAGAAACACCATTGGGTCGCCGCGTGAAACCAGCAGCGCGCGCCGCAGGTTCGTTTCGATCAGGGGCCCCAAGACAAAGCCGAGCAGCAACAGCGCGGGGTTGAACCGCGCCAGCGACAGCGCATAGCCGATCGCACCGATCAAGGCGACGGCGAAGATATCGAAACTCGACCCCCGCACGGAATAAACGCCAAGGCAGACAAAGATCAGGATCGCGGGAAACAGCCAACGGAACGGGATGCGCAGCATCGAAACCCAAATCCCGATCAGCGGCAGGTTCAGGATCAGCAGCAACAGGTTTCCAATGCCGAAGCTGGCAATCAGACCCCAGAACATATCGGGCCGCGCCTCAAGCATCAGCGGGCCGGGTTGCACGCCGTGGATGACCAGCGCCCCAAGCATCAGCGCCATGATCGGATCACCGGGGATGCCTAAGGTCAGCGTTGGTACAAAGGCACTGATGGCAGCGGCATTGTTGGCCGCCTCCGGCCCCGCCACACCTTCAATCGCGCCGTGGCCGAATTTTTCCGGTTGGCGCGAGATGCGGCGCTCTGTGGCATAGGCGAGAAAAGAGGAGATCGTTGACCCTGTACCCGGAAGTGCCCCGAAAAAGCTGCCAAGGCTGGCACCGCGCAGGGCCGGAAACGGAATGCGCCGCAGCTCCTGCCGGCTGGGCAGCAAGTCGCGCAAGGCCACACGGCGCGGCACGCCGGTACGCTCGGCAATCTGAATGTTGGAAATCACCTCGGCCACGCCAAACAGGCCCATTGCAAGGGCGACCAGATTGATGCCGTCCATCAGCTCTGTCTGTCCGAAGGTGAACCGCTGCGCGCCGGAGTTCACATCGGTCCCCACGCAACCAAGGATCAGGCCCAGCACCACCATCGCCAGCCCTTTCGCCGCGTTCTTGGACCCG
>JBFHGI010000335.1:0-3690 GCA_041583175.1 Pseudorhodobacter sp.
ACCGTCTGGTAAAGGGTGAGGCCGAGGTGGAAGAAATCGACATGCTTTTGTCGGTGACCAAACAGGTCGAAGGCCACACCATCTGCGCGCTTGGCGATGCGGCCGCTTGGCCGATCCAGGGCCTCGTGCGGCATTTCCGTGAGGAAATAGAGGACCGTATCAAGGCCAAGAAAACCGGCCGCATGGGGGCGATGGCCGCAGAATGATGCATCCCGCTGTCCCCCTGACACTCGGCGCGCTGGTCCTTTCGGCCTGCGTCTCCACGCCCGCCCCGGTGGCGCGTGGTCCGATTGTGGTGGACGGTGTGCAATATGCTGTGGCGAAAAGGCCGACCGGCGCTGTGGAGGTGTCCCGCATGGGCCGCCCCTTCGAGAATTGGGAAGGCGCCGAGGCACGTCGCGCAGCGGACCAGTTTTGCGTCGGTCGGGCCAAAACCTCGATCCGGGACCGCTTTCAAGGCGCGACCTGGTTGATCGTGGAGGGCTGCGCCTGATGGCTGCTTTTGAGAATAACGCTGGCCAAGGGCCGGAAATGAACAGCGCTGATCGGGCAGACCCGACATTGGCGCGACGGATTGCGGAGTAGAAGCATGTCCAACCTGAAGAAGATCATTATTGACGGCATCGAGGTTGAGGTGGAAGGCGCGATGACGCTGATCCAGGCCGCCGAGGTTGCTGGCATCGAAATTCCGCGCTTTTGCTATCATGAGCGACTGACGATTGCGGGCAACTGCCGCATGTGTCTGGTTGAGGTTGTGGGCGGCCCGCCGAAACCTGCGGCAAGCTGCGCGATGCAGGTCAAAGACCTCCGCCCTGGCCCGGAAGGCCAGCCCCCTGTGGTGAAAACCAATTCGCCGATGGTGAAAAAGGCGCGCGAAGGCGTGATGGAGTTCCTGCTCATCAACCACCCGCTCGATTGCCCGATCTGCGATCAGGGTGGCGAATGTGATTTGCAAGACCAGGCAATGGCTTACGGCGTGGATTTCAGCCGCTATCGCGAGCCGAAACGCGCCAGCGAGGACCTCGATCTGGGGCCTCTGGTCGCCACCACGATGACCCGTTGCATTTCCTGCACCCGTTGTGTGCGCTTCACTTCGGAAGTGGCTGGTATCCTGACCATGGGCCAGACCGGTCGCGGCGAGGATGCGGAAATCACCACCTATCTCGGCGCGACGCTGCACAGCAACCTGCAAGGCAACATCATTGACCTTTGCCCGGTTGGCGCGCTGACATCGAAACCCTATGCCTTTACCGCCCGTCCGTGGGAACTGACCAAGACCGAAACCATCGACGTGATGGATGCGCTTGGCTCCAACATCCGGGTGGATACCAAGGGCCGCGAAGTCATGCGCATTCTGCCGCGCAACCATGACGGCGTGAATGAGGAGTGGATTTCCGACAAGACCCGCTTCGTCTGGGACGGCTTGCGCCGCCAGCGTCTTGATACGCCCTATATCCGTGAGAACGGGCGCTTGCGCAAAGCAGGGTGGGGCGAGGCTCTGGCCGCCGCTGCCGCCGCGATGAAGGGCAAGAAAGTTGTCGGCCTTGTCGGTGATCTGGCCCCCGTGGAAGCTGCTTTCAGCCTGAAAACGCTGGTCGAGGGCATGGGCGGCAAGGTCGAATGCCGCACCGACAAGGCCAAGCTGCCAGGCGGAAACCGCTCTGCCTATGTTGGCACCGCGATGATCGAGGATATCGACAGCGCCAAATATATCATGCTGATCGGAACCAACCCGCGCAACGAGGCACCGGTGCTGAACGCGCGGATCCGCAAGGCGTGGACCAATGGCTGCAACGTCGATCTGATCGGCGAGGCGGTCGATCTGACCTATGATTACGCCCATAAAGGCAGTGACCGCGCGGCTTTGGTGAAGCTTGCCAACACCAAATGCACCGATGAGATCAAGGATAACCCTTCGGTCATCATCATCGGGCAGGGCGCTTTGAATGAGGCGGATGGCGAGGCGGTTCTGTCGCAAGCCATGAAGATCGCCGAGGAAAGCAACTCCAAACTGCTGGTTCTGCACACGGCTGCCAGCCGCGTTGGGGCGATGGATGTCGGTGCCTATTCCGAAAATGGTCTGACGGATGCTTTGGACGGGGCCGAGGTGATCTATAACCTTGGCGCGGATGAGGTGGAAATCGCCCCCGGTGCCTTCGTGATCTATCAGGGCAGCCACGGCGACCGCGGTGCGCATCGCGCCGATATCATCCTGCCGGGTGCGGCCTATACCGAAGAGCCGGGGTTGTTTGTGAACACCGAAGGCCGCCCGCAGCTTGCCGCCCGCGCAGGTTTCGCGCCGGGTGAGGCCAAGGAAAACTGGGCCGTTCTGCGCGCGCTGTCCGGCGAATTGGGCGCGACCCTGCCGTGGGACAGCCTTGCCGCTTTGCGCAAGGCGATCACGACCGCCGTTCCACATCTCGCCGCGATTGACGAAGTGCCGGAAAATGACTGGCAGCGCATCGGGTTGCGGGATCCGGGGCAGGCCGATTTCCGCACCGCTGTGCGCGATTTCTACCTGACCAACCCCATCGCCCGCGCATCGCAGTTGATGGGCGAATTGTCGGCACAGGCCAAAGCCCTGACCGATAAACCGTTGGCGGCGGAGTAAGCGATGATCCGGTTCGCCCCCATCTCTCTTTCTGTGCTGGCCTTGGCCGGTCTGGTGGCCTGCGTGCCGCCGGAAGGAGAGGATGTTGTGGGGCGGGCCGATTTCAAGCCGAGCTATGGCGGCATTCAAACGGTCCTGCTGGACGGCGATCTGGTGAATTTCCACGTCACCATGAAAGGCGCGCGGGATAGGGCGGATGTGGATGCCTATGCCCGTTGTGCCGCAGCGCAATATGCGCTGATCCGGGGCTTCGGATTTGCGCGCCATCTGCGCACGGCGGTTGCAAAAACGGGTGGTAATTGGCGCGGCGATGCGGTTTACACCATCTCGCAAGCGCTGCCCGCCGGATCGGCCACGATCGACGCCGAGGTCACGGTTCGGGACTGTGGCGCGCAAGGAATACCGACGATATGACGACCAAGATGACGAATACGAAAACGGCTGAGGGATAAGAGGCGATATGTCTGAATTTCTGCAAACGGGCTTGGGGATCACGCTGCTGATCGTAGCGCAGAGCCTTATGGTCATCGCCTTTGTGATGATCTCTCTGCTGTTTTTGGTGTATGGCGACCGCAAAGTCTGGGCCGCCGTGCAGATGCGGCGCGGCCCGAACGTGGTGGGCGCTTGGGGCCTGCTGCAATCTGTGGCCGATGCCCTGAAATATGTGGTCAAGGAAATCGTGGTGCCCGCAGGGGCCGACCGTCCGGTGTTCTTCCTCGCGCCGATGCTGTCTTTCGTTCTGGCGATTCTGGCTTGGGCGGTGATCCCGTTCAACGACGGCTGGGTGCTGTCGGATATCAACGTGGCGATCCTGTTCGTTTTCGCGGTCTCCTCGCTGGAAGTTTACGGCGTGATCATGGGGGGCTGGGCCTCCAACTCCAAATACCCGTTCCTGGGCTCGCTACGCTCTGCCGCGCAGATGATTTCCTATGAGGTATCATTGGGTCTGATCATCATCGGCATCATCATCTCGACAGGTTCGATGAACTTCGGGGCGATTGTGGCGGCGCAGGATGGCGATTACGGCTTGCTGAACTGGTATTGGCTGCCGCATTTCCCGATGGTCTTCCTGTTCTTTA
>JBFHGI010000336.1:0-3677 GCA_041583175.1 Pseudorhodobacter sp.
CCACGCAAAAAATCGGAAGAAGCGCACGATACGCAGATAATCCTCGGTGATGCGTAGCTCGGGATCTCCGACAAAGCGCACACGCCGCGCCAACAGGTCCGGCAATCCACCCAAAGGGTCCACAACCGTACCATCCGCCTGCGCATAAAGCGCGTTCATTGTGAAATCGCGCCGCGCGGCATCCTCGGCGACAGAGGTTGAAAAGGCCACGACCGCGTGGCGCCCATCAGTTTCCACATCACGGCGAAAGGTTGTCACCTCGTGCGTCACCGATTTGGCAATCACCGTGACGGTTCCATGCTCTACCCCCGTCGGTATGACCTTGAAACCGGCATTTTCCGCGAGGTTCGTCACTGTTTCTGGCGTTGCATCGGTTGCAATGTCGATATCATTCACCGCCGCCCCTATCAGAGCATTGCGGACACAACCGCCAACAAAAAGCACAGTCGCCCCGCCACGGGCAAGTGCTGCGCAGAGGCCTTGGGTTCCGGGATGTTCCAGCCACGCGCCGCCGATTTTCATGTTGCCATCCGATCCGCCAATCCGCGCAGAATGCGGGCTGTTGCGCCCCAGATGTAATAGGGACCATAGGGGACCGTATAATACCGCCGCCACTCACCACGCCACAGCCGCACCTCGACGCGGAAATTGGCTGTGTTCGTCACGAAATCCAAGGGCACGGTAAACACCTCATCCACTTCACCGCGCTCAGCCACCGCATCGAATGTGCCTTGCACAACCGCCAGAATGGGAACGACTGTAAAACCCGTCACCGTTTCGTGGACTGGCAAGGCGCCCAGAACCTCTACGCGGTCAATCGGTAGGCCAACCTCTTCCTGGGCTTCGCGCAGGGCCGCTGCGGTCGGTGTGGCATCATAGGTTTCGACCTTGCCCCCGGGAAAGGCGATCTGGCCGGGGTGGTGCTTCAAGTGCGAGGAACGCTTGGTCAGGATCAACCGCGCGCCCTTATCCGTATACTGAACAGCCACAAGAACCGCAGCCGCGCGGAGCTTTCGCGCCTCTGGCAGAACCGTGTTGGGATTGAGATCGAAGTCGGACGAGGCACAGGTTTCCCGCACCAACGCCCGACGAAGCCGATCAGGCGTCATCTTGCCCTGCCCCTGAGCCAAGCGTTGCAGGGTCCAGCACATAATGCGCCCCGCAAAACTGACAATCCGCAGTGATAACGCCTTCTTCCGTGATCATTTCGGCAAGTTCATCCGCACCGTAGATGGACAGGGACTGGCGAACGCGATCTTCGGTGCAGGTGCAACCAAAACGAACAGGTTGCGGATCAAACACCCGCGGCCCCTCTTCGTGGAACAGGCGAATCAGCAGATCTGTCGGGCCGACTTGTGGCCCCATCAGTTCAAGGTCCTCTACCGTATCCAGCAGCATATTGGCGCGTGTCCAGTTCTCGCCCTCGTCGCCTTCCACAAGATCTTGATGGGCCAAAAGGCCATCTTCGCCGGAGCCACCCTCTTTGGCCGCAAAAGGCGAGGCCTTTGGCATCATTTGCAACATAACGCCCCCTGCCCGCCAGGCGGCCTCTTCCCCCGGCAGGGTGGACTTGCCGAAGCTGAGTTGGAAGCGGGTCGGAAGTTGCTCTGACTGGGCAAAATACGTCTCTGCACAGGCAGAAAGTGAGGCACCTGCGATAGGCGTGATGCCTTGATACGGAACCATGCCTTCGCCCTGATCAATCAGAATGGCGAAATAGCCTTCGCCGATCAAAGAGAACGGGTCTGCGTCACCAAGGTCTGCGTCACGGTCAAAACCCGCATAGGCGCGCACGCGGGCGGGCTGGCCATCTTCGGTGGGGCCATAATAGTCGGTTGCGATCAAGCGAACGGGACCGTTGCCGCGAATTTGCAGCGACAGCTTCCAGCGCAGCTTGATCGTCTGTCCAATCAAGGCGGTCAGCAATGTCGCCTCTGCGATCAGCGCCTCTACTTGCGGCGGATATTCGTGTTGCTTCAACACAGACTCCAGCGCACCATCCAGCCGCGCGACGCGGCCGCGGATGTCGGAGTGATCAAGTTGAAACGGCAGGACGGTATCGTCCCAAGCGATTTTAGTTCCGATGGTCATGGGGTTCCCTTGGCAAGCCAGCCTTGGCATACCGCACAGATATAGGTACGGCAACCAAAGGACCAAGGGCAATCTGATGATCAAACGCTATGGTGAACCCCCGAAGACCGCTCAACGCTATAAGCAGCGGCCCGGAGTCTATGCGATTTTGCTGCGCGATGCCGAGATTCTGGCCACCCATCAGGCAGAGCCAATGCCCGAAATTCAGTTGCCCGGCGGTGGGATAGACAAGGGAGAGCACCCAATTGCCGCCCTGCATCGTGAGGTTTTTGAGGAAACCGGCTGGCATATGGCACTGCAGTTTCGCTTCGGCACGTTCCGCCGTTTCACCTATATGCCTGAATATGACATCTGGGCCGAAAAGCTCTGTACCATTTACGTTGGCCGCCCGACGATTCGCATCTCCGACCCTTCAGAGCCGGGCCACGATCCGCTTTGGTTGCCGCTTAGTTCAGCCGCCGCCGCACTGGGCAACCCCGGTGACAAGGCAATGATGCAGAGTTTCACCCGCCTGATTTTGTAAGCGCTTCCCCTTTCATCAAGAATAGTGCGCCGGAAATATCATCCGGAAAATCCTCACCACCGAAGTGGGCAGACAGATCCCAGACCAGCGCCTCGATCAAATCATCGTTGCCCATAGCCTTGTTTTTTAACAGAATTTGGGCTAGCCCCTCTTCGCCCAGCTCTTCGCCATCTGGCGATGGACATTCCGTAACACCGTCCGAGACGAGAAACATGCGATCTCCCGGTGTCAGGATTGCTTCTACCGGTTGATAATGGGCGTCTTGAATGAGGCCAATGGGCAGCCCCCCGTCACCAATATACTCGATGCGCCCTGCTTTACGCATGATCGCAGGGTGAGGGTGACCGGCCTGCACAAGCCGCACCTTACCATTCCTAAGATCAATGTCGGCGTAAACGAGCGTGAAATACTGCTCCACCTGTATGTCGTCGAACATCATCCGGTTCAATCTGGCAGCAACTGCTTCGGGCGGAAGCGCGTCGCGTTCTCCCTTGGCATTTATCGTCAGTGCGACATTCTGATCGGGTGTTGACCCTGACAGTAGACCGGAAAGCCGTGCCGTCATCATAGCAGAAGCTACGCCATGGCCGGAAACATCAACCGAATAGATGCCAATCCGATCCCGATTGATTTCAAAAAAGCCCACCAGATCGCCGCCAACATGACCCGACGGACGCAAGAGCGCAGACACCTCGCCACGCCCGAAATCTCGAAAACGCTCTCGAACCAGTGTTTGTTGAAGTTTGCGGGCTTCAATCAGATCACGGTCCAGCGAATCATATAGTTTCTGGAGTTCATCCAGCGTGGAGCCAACCAGCCTGTTCTTTTCCACCAACTCTGCCTGCATACCCAAAATCCGCTCTCCCGCACGGAGGCGGGCCCGCAACTCTCCAGAATTCACGGGCTTGGACAGGAAGTCATCGGCGCCACAGTCCAACCCGTCAGCGATTTCTGCCTTTTCGGATTTTGAGGTCAACAAGATAAAATACCCATAACCTTCACGCGGCAACGCACGGAAGGCTTGGCAAAAGTCCAGACCGTTCATCTCTGGCATCATCCAGTC
>JBFHGI010000337.1:0-3664 GCA_041583175.1 Pseudorhodobacter sp.
GCGGGCGTGGCCTATCTGCTGTGGATGGCCTGGGCGGTACTGATGGATCGCGGCGGGCTGTCGGTCAAACCCGGCGCGCCGGAAACGGCCAGGCGGCTGGTGCGGCGCGGGATTTTGCTGAACATCCTGAACCCCAAATTGCCGCTGTTCTTCATGGCCTTCATCCCGCAGTTCCTGCCCGCAGACAGCAGCATCGGGCAGCTTTTCACGCTCGGGTCGGGTTTTACGGCGATGACCTTCGCGGTGTTCATCGGCTATACCGTGCTGGCCGCCACAGGCCGCCAACGCCTGCTTGCGAGCGCCCGCGCGATGGCATGGATGCGGCGCCTGTTTGCGGCGTCCTTTGCGGTGCTGGGGCTGAAACTGGCAACGGAAACCGCGCGTTAGGGCTTGCAGTCTGATCGGCCCATGTGGCTCATCACCTGACGGCTCGGGGGGAAGGGGAAATTCGTGGATTATCTGCTGATTTTAGCGGCTGCGTTCGGCGCGGGCGTGTTGAACACGATTGCGGGCGGCGGCACGTTCCTGACCTTTCCCGCGCTGGTGTTCATCGGTGTGCCTCCGGTGATGGCCAATGCAACCAGCGCCGTTGCCGTCTTCCCCGGTTATCTCGGCGGAGCCTTGGGCTTTCGACAAGAGCTTGCGCAGTTTGATAAACGGCTGGTGGCGCGCCTGCTGGCAACCACGCTGGCGGGCGGCTTGATCGGTTCGCTGCTTCTTCTGGTGTCGTCCAACAAGGCGTTTTCGGTGGTGGTGCCGTTCTTGCTGCTCGGGGCGACATTGGCGTTCTTATTCGGTGATACGATCCGCGCCTGGGCGGCAGGCAAAAGCCATGCGGTTACCCCTTACGGCCCCGTTGGCCTTTTGCTGGTCGCTATCTATGGCGGCTATTTCAATGGCGGTTTGGGGATCGTGCTCTTGGCGCTGTTCTCCCTTTGGGGCATGACGAATCTGCATGCGATGAACGGGTTGAAGAACGGGCTGTCCTTTGCGCTCTCCGCGATTTCCGTCGCTGTTTTCGCCGCAGGTGGGCTGGTGGATTGGCGCTTGGCTGTCGGGATGATGGTCGCCTCTACCCTCGGCGGATATGCCGGGGCGCCGCTCGCACGGGCCTTGCCGAAACGGGTCATCCGCGGCTTGATCGCGCTTGTCGGCTTCGGGATGAGTGCGGTTTTCTTTTGGCCGCTGGTGCAATAGGCCGCGATGAAGGCCGCACGGTTGCCATTCAGACGACCCGGACGCGTTCTGCGATGCCCCCGTTCCTGACCCAAGGCCATCCAGCAAATGGCCCCCGCATTGCACGGGGGCCTTTGGTTGGCTTATTCCAGCGAAATCAGTTCGGCGCCTTGGCATAGCGCAGATAGGGCAGCTTTATATCCAGCGCCCCGAATTTCTCTTCTGCGGCTTTGTCATCCAGTGACAGCGCGACGATCACATCCTCACCCGGCACCCAGTTGGCGGGGGTTGCGATTGGCACACCGTCGGTGGCCTGAACGGCATCCAATGCGCGCAGAATCTCGGCGAAGTTGCGGCCCACGCTCATCGGATATGTCATGGTCAGGCGCACTTTTTTGTCCGGCCCGATGATATAGACGCTGCGCACGGTTGCGGTATTCGCGGGCGTGCGGTTCGCGCCGGGCAGGTAGTAATCGGCGGGCAGCATGTCGAAGGCTTTGGAAACGGTCAGCGAGGTATCGTCGATGATCGGGAAATCGGCAGGCGCACCGGCAACGGCGGCAATGTCATTTTTCCACTTCACATGCTCTTCCACCGAATCGACCGAAACGCCCATCACTTTGGTGTTGCGCTTGGCAAACTCGGGCGCGAGCTGTGCGACGGCCCCGAATTCGGTGGTGCATACCGGCGTGAAATCGCGCGGATGGCTGAAAATGATGGCATAGCTGTCACCGACCCAGTCATGGAACTTGATGGTCCCTGCCGTGCTTTCGGCAGTAAAATCGGGGGCGATATCGTTGATGCGCACAGACATTCTGATCTCCGGTTTGGTTGCGTTGCCTTTGACATATGCGATATTCCGCATGTTTACACCCCCCTGCGACAGATTGGCTGCAAAAGAAAACAGCCTTCCGCAACGATCGATGGGCGCAAACCGATTTCCCAAGGGGGCAGGCCTTGCAGGTCCGCTGTTCCGGTGCCACCTTGCACATGAACTCGTAATCCGGAGGCTACCATGCTCGACAAACGCCAATTCTACATCAACGGCCAATGGGTCGCCCCTGCAAAGCCACGTGATTGCGAGGTGATCAACCCGTCAAACGAAGAGGTCTGCGCGGTGATCTCGCTGGGTGACAAGGCCGACACCGATGCCGCCGTCGCCGCCGCAAAAACCGCGTTTGAAACATGGTCGGTGACGCCCCCCGCCAAGCGCCGCGCTGTGGTGGAAGGCATCCTCGCGCAATACGAGGCACGGGCAGAAGAAATGGCGCAAGCGATCAGCATCGAGATGGGCGCGCCGATTGATATGGCGCGCAGCGATCAGGCCCCTTGCCTGCCCTGGCATTTGCAGAACTTCCTGACCGCCTTTGACGAAATGGAATGGATCCGCCCGCTCGGCCCCCACGCCCCCAATGACCGTATCGCGATGGAACCGATTGGCGTCGTGGGCCTGATTACGCCGTGGAACTGGCCGATGAACCAGGTCACGCTGAAAGTGATCCCGGCGTTGCTGGCGGGCTGTACCTGTGTGCTGAAACCCTCCGAGGAAAGCCCGCTCTCCTCGATGCTGTTTGCCGAGTTCTGCCATGATGCGGGCGTGCCTGCCGGCGTGTTCAACCTGGTGAATGGCGATGGCATGGGGGTCGGCTCGCAACTGTCCAGCCACCCGGATGTGGAAATGATTTCCTTCACCGGATCAACCCGCGCGGGCCGCGCGATTTCCGTGGCTGCCGCAGAAACGCTGAAGCGCGTGACGCTGGAACTGGGCGGCAAAGGCGCCAACCTGATCTTTGCCGATGCCGATGACAAGGCGGTGAAACGCGGTGTGCTGCATATGATGAACAACTCCGGCCAAAGCTGCAACGCCCCCAGCCGGATGCTGGTGGAGCGCAGCTATTACGACAAGGCGGTGGAGATTGCGGCCGAGGTGGCCAATGGCATCAAGGTCGGCCCCGCGTCGGAAGAAGGCCGCCACATCGGCCCCGTTGTGAACCGCCGCCAGTGGGACCAGATCCAGGGCTATATCCAGAAAGGCATCGACGAAGGCGCGCGGCTGGTCGCAGGCGGCCCGGGCCTGCCGGAGGGAATGAACAAGGGCTTCTATGTGCGCCCGACCGTGTTTGCCGATGTGAAACCCGGCATGACCATCGAGCGCGAGGAAATCTTTGGCCCCGTGCTCTCGATCATCCCGTTCGAGACGGAAGAAGATGCCGTGCGCATCGCCAATGACACGCCTTACGGCTTGACCAATTATGTGCAGTCCAGCGATGGTGCGCGCCGCAACCGCCTTGCCCGCCGCCTGCAATCGGGGATGGTGGAAATGAATGGCAAAAGCCGCGGTGCCGGTGCGCCCTTCGGCGGCGTCAAGGCCTCCGGCCGCGCCCGCGAAGGCGGACATTGGGGGTTGGAAGAATTTCTGGAAGCCAAAGCCATCTCCGGCTGGGACTCAGACGCCGAGTAAAGGGGAGGCCGTTGAAGGGGGCATCGA
>JBFHGI010000338.1:0-3659 GCA_041583175.1 Pseudorhodobacter sp.
CAAGGGTGACAGTTAAGCTGCTGCCGGAACGAATGTACTCTTCTCCGGCCTCTCCGATGTATTTGTCTTCCTCGTCGCCACCATTATTCGCCTTGTCGCCTTCGTCATCACAACTCTGGCCATTCTCTTCGTCGGCAGGCCGTTCGGCACCGCGCAATGTCACGCCATTGAAAATGACAGTGCCCGCACCGTCACTATCCGTGATCGTATCGCCATTGCCGGCATAATAGGTATCGCTGCCGGACCCTCCGTCCAAGCGGTCAGCGCCTTCGCCGCCATTCAGGATGTCATTTCCGCCACCGCCAATCAGCGTGTCATTGCCACCGTTGCCGGAAAGGGCATTGCTTTCGCCTCCGCCACTGATCGTGTCGTTATAGGCAGACCCGATAACATCCGTAATGTTCCAGATATCGACAGGTTTCCCATTGGCCAAAGCCGTCGAGGTGTTCGACGCAAGCGCGACGTTGAAGGCGCTTTGAGCTTCCTGAAAATCGAGCAAGCGCACGGCCCGCAGATTTGCGACGATTTCAGTCTCGACCGTGTCGATTGTGGTCAAGGTCGCTCTCATCGTGCTTGTCAAATCTGCGGCAAGGCCCGGTGGGACGCCGTTCTCGATCAGATCATCAGTGAAATCGCCAAGGTTATTTCTGGAATAGACAGAAGAGGAATCGCCAATGGTCAGACTGAAAGAGTCCCCGCGGATAGAAAGGCTCAGCAAATCAACCGCCTCAAAGGGTTCAAAAGATGCGGTAATGGAACCGGAAAATGACACGCGCGCGCTGAAGGGGACGCCATAGGGAGAAAACAGAACTGATACATCCGTGCCGTCAGCAAGTTCCCCCGAAACGACCAGTGTATTGTTCAACCCGCTTACATTGGAAAGGTCTACGTTTCTCAGGCCCGGAATGTTGTCCAGCCCCAATAGACTTGCTGCATTCGCTACGAGAAATACATTGTCATAATACCCGAAAACCCCACCGCTCTCAGCCCATCTCGTCGAAAACTTCAGCATCTCAATTACTCCCCAATTAACTCTCGAATGACACGAAAACCGCGATTATTCCGGCGCCTGGTTTCACTCGGGCGCGTGCGCACCGCCAGTCGCACCCCGTCCATCGCCTTGTTGAACGACCCGCCTTTTGCGACGCGGCGGCAAGGCCCCTGTGATTGCGCTAGCTGCAGATAGGCGCTGTCGCTTTCCAGCCCCAGATGCGCCTCTGTCCAACAGGACATGGTAAGTTCTTCAACATTCCCAGACATGTGGCGCAGGCCCCAGCCATTTTCCGCATCAAGCGTTTCAACGGTCACGGGCCTGTAAAGGTTCTTCAAATGCGGCATGGGCTTTTGCTGGACATGCTCCGTCGCCGCCCGCGAGAAATTGGCCTGATCCGCCGTCAACTCATCCCCTTGCGCGAAACGGGTGTCTGTGCCGGCGCGGGCGGCATATTCCCATTCAGCCTCGGTCGGCAGGCGGTAAACCTGCGCGCCGACCCGCTTGTTGAGCCAGGCAACATAGTCCTGCACATCAAGATAAGACACGTTCACAACAGGATGCTTTGGTCCCAGCGCGTAGATTTGCCCGCCAAGGAGCATAACCTGATGCTCCGGCACATGAGCGCAGCCTCCGTCCGTAACACAGGCCATCCATTCGGCATGAGTGGTCTCGTTGCGGCTGATCGCAAAGGGGATATCCATCCGCACAGGATGTCGCGGGTGTTCCTGCGGAATGATGTTCAGCGCATCCGGGCCGCGCACCCCGCCAGAAGCATTCTCGCCATAAATATCAAACCGGTTGCGGGACTCTTCCTGCGTCGCGCCCATCTGGAACGAACCGGTCGGCATGACCACCATTTCCGGGCACTGATCGCATTCGCGGAACCGTTCCAGTGTGGTGACGGTGCTTGCGTCTGTCAGCACATAGACCCCTGCATCTTTCGCGCCTGCCGACAGAGGCAGCAACAAAAGCAGCAAGATCGCCCGAAGGTGCAAGAAGCCCTGCATGACTATCCTTCCCCTTGAATGCACGGCAGAGCCCTCGGCGCCTCGTCGTTTTCTGATGGGCAAATGATCGCTTTCGGGGCCATTCCGCCCCTGTTGCGACACCTCAAATCAGGAAGGCTTACCCCGAAGAAAAAGCAGGGACGGTCGTCGGCACGGTTGATCGCCCTCATCCGCACAAGATGGGCCCAACCGCCGGTTTCTGCACAATGCGGATCTTTTTTCGGGGTTGCAGGGCCAATTGCCCCCACACCAGCGCCAACAGGCAGGATTGAGAAATCAAAACAAAAAGCAACACACCGATCAAAAAACCAGTCCCCCACGCGCAAAGCTCTCCGGCCTCAACGCATACACTACGTCTCAAATGCTAAACCGATGCCTTCCGATAGGTCAACCGCCGGTAGCAAGGGCGTTGGATTTTCTTCCTGGGTACAGGCATGGCCAGTGAGAATGGCCTGCGCCAAAGGACATATTGGTTTTGACGGCTAAGGACCCACTGCGAGGAGCGCTGCGCTATTCCGAGGGCGCTGCGGCGAATAGCGCCCCCTCAACCGCGATGAAACGAGCGCCAATTTGCCGAAAGCGCGCAAAGCGCGTGGAAGGACACGGGGAATCGGCTAGAGTGAAGCGACGCATCTTGGAACAGCGACATGATCGACATCCCGACCCTTGCAGCAATAAGGTTTGGCTATGGCTTGCCCCGCGCAAACATGAGCTCTCCCGATACTATGCTTGCCCAATTGGGGGCGGCCGATGACCTCGCACGGAAGCACCCTACACTGGGGTTTTCCGATATCCTGCCCTTGCTTGGACGAGCCGCAGACGCCCGCCAGATGATGCGGAAAGAACCCGACAAACGCGACCTGTACAAAGACGTCACCCGCGAAGCGGCCTTGATGACCGACAGTGCGATACGGGCCAATTTTGCCCGCGCGCTCGATGCCCCTGACGCTTTCCGTGAGCGGCTGACAGCGTTTTGGGCAGATCATTTTACCACCAAGGCCCGCAATGCGCCCGAGCGGCCTCTTCCCGGGGCTTTGATCCATGACGCCGTTCGCCCGAACCTGATGGGCCCGTTTGAAGATATGTTGATCGCGGCCACGCTCCACCCCGCCATGTTGGCCTATCTCGATCAAGTTGCCTCGGTCGGGCCAAAATCGCCTTTCGGGCTGCGCCGTAACCGCGGCCTCAATGAAAACCTCGCCCGTGAAGTGATCGAGCTGCACAGTCTCGGCGTGGGTGCAGGCTATGACCAAACCGATGTACGCCAGATGGCCCTGCTGCTGACGGGACTCGATAGCACCGCACGGGAAGGCTTCATCTTTCGCCCCGAACGCGCGGAACCCGGGGCGGAAACCGTCTTGGGAAACACCTATGGCGGCGAGGGGGTGGAACCGATCAAGGCCGCATTGCGCGATCTTGCACGGCGGCCGGAAACCGCCGCGCATATTGCCAGAAAGCTTGCCGTCCACTTCGTTGCAGACGTGCCTGATCCCGCGCTGATCGCCGCAATGACCGACGCCTATCAAGACAGCGGCGGCGAACTCGGCACAGTTTACGCGGCCTTGCTGCACCACCCGGCCGCCTGGGAACCGACCTTGAAGAAAGCCCGCCAGCCCGTCGACTTTCTGCTGACAGCGCTGCGCGCGCTTGGGATGACC
>JBFHGI010000339.1:0-3645 GCA_041583175.1 Pseudorhodobacter sp.
CGGAATTGAGCAAAAGCTGCCGCTGGAGCCGGAAATGAAAGGCGACATGTATGAAAGCGCCAATGCCCGCGCGATCCCCGGCACCCTGCGCGAAGCGGCGGAGCGGATGCACGGCTCTGCCATGCTGCGCACCGCCTTTGGCGAGGATGTGATCGACCATTACCACCATGCCGCAATGTGGGAAGTGGCCGAACATGATCGCGTTGTCACCGATTTCGAGGTGTCGCGCCTGATGGAACGCGCCTGAGTTATGATTACGAGCATCGACCATCTGGTGCTGACGGTGCGCGACCCTGACGCCTCGGTGGCCTTTTTTGGCCGCGCCTTGGGGCTGGAGCCGATCCGCTTTGGCGCGGGCCGTTTGGCGCTGCGGGTGGGTGACCAGAAAATCAACCTGCAAACCCTGGGGCAAGAAACCCGCAACCACGCCTGCATCGGCTCCGGCGATATCTGCCTGCTGACCGAGGCACCGCTTGCCGATGTCGTCGCGCGACTGACCGCCGAGGGGATTGCCATTGTCGAAGGTCCGGTGCAGAAATCCGGCGCACGCGGGCCGATCACGTCGGTCTATTTCAATGACCCCGACGGAAACCTGATCGAAATCAGCCGCTACGGCACGCCTGACCCCATGAGGACAAAATGACCAAACCCATCGCCCTGATCTCTCCCGTTGATGGCAGCACCTACGCCACCCGTACGCCGCTGACCCAAGCCGAGGCTGTGGCCGCCGCCGCCCGTGCCCGCGCCGCGCAAAAGGCATGGGCCGCGCGCCCCTTGGCCGAGCGGATTGCTTTGGTCAAGGCCGGCGTGGCCGAGCTGGACAAGATGAAAGACACGCTGGTCGAGGAACTGGCCTGGCAAATGGGCCGCCCGACCCGCTATGGCGGCGAGTTTGGCGGCGTGCATGATCGCACCAATTACATGGCCGAGATTGCCGAAAAGACCCTTGCACCCGAGGTGATCGAGGATAGCGCCACCTTCAAGCGCATGTTGGCGCGTGAGGCGGTAGGCGTGGTCTTTATCGTAGCCCCGTGGAACTACCCTTACCTGACCACGATCAACACATTGGCCCCTGCCCTGATTGCAGGCAACACGGTCGTGCTGAAACATGCCAGCCAGACCTTGTTGGTGGGCGAACGTCTGGCACAGGCGTTTCATGCCGCTGGCGTGCCGGAAGATGTGTTCCAGAATGTTGTGCTGGACCATGCCACCACCGAACACCTCATCCAAAGCCGTGCTTTCAATTTCGTAAACTTCACAGGCTCGGTCGGGGGCGGGGTTGCAATGGAAAAGGCCGCCGCTGGCACCTTTACCGGACTGGGTTTGGAGCTGGGCGGCAAAGACCCGGGCTATGTGCGCGCCGATGCCGATCTGGATGCGGCGGTGGACAGTTTGATGGACGGCGCGATGTTCAACGCGGGGCAATGCTGCTGCGGGATTGAACGGATTTATGTGCATGAAAGTCTCTATGACGCTTTCGTTGAAAAATCCGTGGCTTGGGTGAAGGGGTTGGTGCTGGGCAATCCGTTCGAGGCAGGCTCCACCATCGGCCCGATGGCCAACAAGCGTTTCGCCGCCGTGGTCCGCGACCAGGTGGCCGAGGCTGTTGCCGCGGGCGCCAAACCCCTGATCGACCCCGCGCTCTTTCCTGCGGATGATGGCGGTGCCTATCTCGCGCCGCAAGTCCTTGTGGATGTCGATCATTCGATGCGGGTGATGAAAGAAGAAAGCTTCGGCCCCGTTGTTGGAATTATGAAAGTTTCCGGTGACGAAGAGGCGATTTCCCTTATGAATGACAGCCCTTACGGCCTGACATGTTCGATTTGGACAAATGATCCGGAGGCGGCAGCCGAGATTGGCGCGCAGATCGAAACCGGAACCGTGTTTATGAACCGCTGCGATTACCTTGATCCCGCGCTGTGCTGGACCGGCTGCAAGGATACCGGGCGCGGCGGCTCGCTGTCCTATCTCGGGTTCCACTCTGTGACCCGCCCGAAATCCTACCATCTCAAGAAGGTGACGAAATGAGCCACTCTGTCCCCAATCGCAACTGGTCCTACCCCACCGCCATCAAGTTTGGCGTTGGCCGGATTTCGGAACTCGCGGATCATTGCAAGGCCGTCGGCATCAAGAAGCCGCTCTTGGTGACCGACCGCGCGCTGGCCAGCCTGCCCATTGCTACGCAGGCCCTGGATATTCTGGAAAAAGGCGGGTTGGGCCACGCGCTGTTCTCCGATGTCGATGCCAACCCGAATGAGGCGAACCTCGCCGCAGGGATTGCTGCGTTCAAGGCGGGCGGGCATGACGGCATCATCGGCTTTGGCGGCGGCTCCGCCCTCGATCTGGGCAAGATGATCGCGCTGATGGCCGACCAGAAGCCGGGGCTGGAAGTCTGGGAGATGGAGGATATCGGCGACTGGTGGACGCGGGCGGATGCCAGCAAAATCCACCCCACCATCGCCGTGCCCACCACCGCGGGCACAGGGTCCGAGGTAGGCGCGGCAAGCGTGCTGACCAACTCCGCCACTCATAAGAAAAAGATCATCTGGCACCCCAGCCTGATGGCCAAGGTGGTGATTTGTGACCCGGCCCTGACCGTGGGCATGCCGAAATTCATTACCGCAGGCACCGGGATGGATGCGCTTGCGCATTGTCTGGAGGCCTATTGCAGCCCGCATTATCACCCGATGGGGCAAGGGATTGCGCTGGAAGGCATGCGGCTGGTGTTTGAAAACCTGGCCACGGTCTATACCGACCCGAACAATCTGGACGCCCGCGCGCATATGATGTCAGCCGCCGCGATGGGGGCTGTGGCCTTCCAAAAGGGCCTTGGTGCGATCCACAGCCTGAGCCATCCGGTCGGTGCGGTTTACGGCACCCATCACGGCACCACCAATGCGGTGGTTATGCCGATGGTGCTGGATTTCAACCGCCACGCGATTGAAGATAAGATCGAGGCCGCCGCCCGCTACCTCGCCATTCGCGGCGGGTTTGACGGGTTCCGCGAGGCTGTGATGGACCTGCGCGAAACGCTGGGCATCCCGGAAAACCTGTCAGCCATGGGGGTAGAGGCATCCCGTCTGGATGAGCTGACGGCAATGGCGATGGAGGACCCGTCTTGCGGCGGCAACCCCGTTGTCATGACAATGGAAAACACGCGGGCCCTGTTTGACGCCTGCATGTAAACACGTGCAAGGATGAGCATCGAGCGCAGCGAAATCGCCGTTATCGGCGCGGGGGTGATCGGGCTGGCGATTGCCCTTCGCCTTGCCCATGACGGGCATTCGGTGGTGGTGATCGATCCCGCGGCCCCCGGCTCTGGTGCGTCCTACGGCAACGCGGGCACGATCGCGGATTATGCCGTACAGCCGGTGGGGACACCGGACGTGCTGCGCGCCCTGCCCTCGCTGCTGTTTGATCGCAATTCGCCGCTGTCGATCCGCCGCGCGGCCTTGCCCAGCCTTGCACCGTGGTTGCTTCGTTTTGCGCGGCAATCCTTGCCGGGGGCAGCAAAGCGCAATGCAGTGGCGATTGCCAATCTGATGGCAGGCGCGCTGCCGGGGTGGGAGGCGCTTGCCGACCAGATCGCTGGAACCGATCTGATGCAGCGGCGCGGCTGTCTCTATCTTTACGAAACCAAAGCCG
>JBFHGI010000340.1:0-3642 GCA_041583175.1 Pseudorhodobacter sp.
AAACGGTTACCTCGCCGGTTTGATGGTTCACCACCCACCCGCCCACCTCAAAACCAGCTTCTGCCGCCGCCTTGAGGGTGCGGCAGATTTCCGATTGAGTGATCTTGGCTGGGCGAGGTGCCATCTTCTTAGCCCCAACCCAAATCAAAGCGCGCCATATCGCCGAGGCGCCAATACTTCATTCCGTTCATTTCCATGACCGGAATAGGAAAGCTACCATCATGAATGCCCTGTTCGATCTCTTCGTCAGACATGCCGGTTCCGATTTTCACATTCCGTGCGCTAACAGCGATCTCATCAAAGGCTTCAAGGTATTGTTCTTTCTTAAGCTCGATCATTGGCTGATCTCCGTCGGATAGGTGTCATCCAAAATTTTGTATGGATGCCCAAGGTCCAGCCTGGAGCAGACTTCAGAGAACAACCTTGAGACATTCAAGCTAACACATGCAAGGCCGCGCACCGCATGCGGCAGAGCGCTTTCCAAGCCGATCATGTCGCCTTCTCCTCCTGCAACAAAGGTGCTGTATTCTCCCGCCACCAGCATCCAAGTGTTCCCGTATTTTTGATGAAGCGGAAATCCAGGTTCCCGGGTTTCATCACCGGTGTGAGAAAAGTGCTGAGCAAACTGAAACGCAATCTTTGGAGACTTAATTCCGCTCTCCATAAATCGGACAGCAACTGCAACTTCCATCAAATTCTGAAAAGAAAACTCGCGATGATTGCCACGGCCGCCGCCCCCTTCAACATGGCCGGCAATCAAGCCACGGGTCGCCCAATCAGCGACGGATCGCGGCGCAATTCCGGCGGCGTGAGCCAACTGAGTTGCGGAGAACGTTTGGTCTGCAAGTGTCATTTGGGCACCTTAATGTAATGAGAACGACTTTCGACTGAACATACTTTGCGTTGTGAGCGATTGCAAGAACATACTTTGCGTTGTGATCGCTTGCGAGAGTAAAACAGGAGGTGCGTTCTGGGTGCCTCGTTAGCGGCATGAACATCTCAGCCTTCGATCTGCTCAAGGTCATCGGCAAGTTGCGCGCTGAGAACGCCGATCGCCTCGAATACGCCCGCAACCGCTTTGTCGATGTGGGGGAGGCACAGCTCGCTGTGCAGAGCTGCCCGCCCTGCAACGGAAAGTTGCCGGATCAACTCGACCCGCTCTGAGGGCAAGTAGGCATTATTCGCGTAAAGGCGGCCTTCGGTCATTGTCTGGGTCTCCTGTTTGAGCTATGACATTTGCACATGTGCATTTAGCACAAGGAAACAGTTATGACAAGCGCACAAGTCCGCGCCGCGCGTGGTTTACTGAATTGGACGGTAAGAGACCTTGCTGAACGATCCGGGGTTCACAGAAACACCGTGACTAATATCGAGACCGAACGGTACGCCGGCAGCCCGGCTGCGATTGCCGCGATCCGCTCCGCCCTTGAAGCCGCCGGGGTTGAGTTCATCCCCGAAAACGGCGGCGGCGCCGGTGTCCGCCTGCAAAAAAAGTAAGGCGCGCCGCGCCCCCGACCAAAAAAGGGACCGCGCGCTGTCGGGGTTTACCCACTCACCGACTTACGGGGCTGCTTAGGGCGAAGATCAATAGCCTAGGCGCAACCTGCCTTATTCCTTCCAATCCACCATGCGCATGGCCCCGGATAGGTCAGCTGGCGAAATGCCAGCTTCTTTCGCTTGGGCCATGGCCTTGACAATGCCCTGCAATGCTCTTGCGCGCCCGCCTGCGTCAAAAGCCTGTAGTGGCAAAACGGTATTTATCTCGACCAGCCCGCCAAGTTTGGCGGATGCTTCATCGGCCAACAGCGCCGCGATGGGCTGCAGCGTCCAGATAGCGAGCTGGCGTTGTGATTCTCTGACTGCATTTCCAGTGGCAGCGCGGTTCATCAGCGCCGGCAGGACGCCATAAGCCATACCTATGCCCTCTCTGGCCGCCGCCAGCGTCTCGGACGTCATGCTCTTGGAAAGATCCGGCGAAAGCTGGTCGGGTTTCTGCCCGATCTGAGGGTTCATCCCGGCCGCCGTCGATTGGGCAACGCCTTCAATGACCAGAGTGCTACCGCGCCGGCCTTTGAAAGCGGAGCGCATGGTTTCCATGTCATCGGCCCCCGTATCAGGCAACGGGACAATCTGACTGCCAAGCGGGGCATTTTCAAACGTCTCGGTAAGGGCCGTTTCGACCGCGTGAAGCATTGCTCCGGTCAGGCTCGACCGGCGCAATGGGGCGGTGCCGATCCAAGGGGTTGCCGCGTCCGATCCGATCCGCAAGTGTAGCACCTCGGCCGCAAGCGCGGTGACAGATCGCGCGCCACCCGCCTCGGGAATGGAAAGGCGATATGCGCGCGGCTTTCCGTTGCGCGTGGTCACATTCCAGTCGGTCGCGGGGACAAGCCCCAGATCGCTGATCAAGAACACCGCCTCGCCATTGAGCGCCACGCCGCGGGCGATCATCGCCATGGTCTGCCGGGGCAACAGGTCGGTGCCTGTTACGTCCGCCATGGCAAAGCCGCCTTCCCATAGGCTGACGCAGCTCTGAACGGTCGCGGTCAGCTCGGCCACGCCGCGCCGCCCGGAAATATAGCTTTCACGCGCCGCGATCACCTGGGCGGTGTAACCCGATCCGCTCGACCGTTCCTCGATCGGTCGAAACCAGTTTTTCAGCCGTTCGAACATATCCTCACCTCCACCGTAGCGCGGCAGGGCGATGCGTCAGACGCTTTGCCCCATCGCCAATTGGTTGCCAGTTTCGGGCCTCGATCTGCGCTTGCGGATAGGCCGGTTTCGTGACTGCGCTGATCTCGATAAGATCAGCCGCCTTGATGGTTCTCAGTATAGCCGCCCCGCGTTCCTCCACAGTCTCGCCGCCGCGCCGAACCCGAAAGCCGGGCGACAGGCCCCGCACCAGCCCGGCCGCATGGGCCGACAAGAAATCGCGGACATAGCTGACCTGCCCCATGTCGGCACTGATCGTAGCGTCAACGGTCAGGGCCTCGTCAGTTTCTGTCAGGGTCAGGGTGCCGGCCGAACGCGATGCCAGCGGCTTGTTGAAGTCATGGCCGGACAGGAAATGAATATCATCGCCACGTTCCAGACGATCCGCGAAAGCACGGGGCGCGATCACCTCACGACGCTCCCGCCCCATACCCACGCCCCCGGCAAGTACGGTTTCCCGGCCATATGGGAAGATTGCCCGAAGGCGGGTTTCCCCGCCCTCGGTGCGCAGCTCAAGGCCGCCGATATGCGCGCCCCAGAACATTACGCGCCAGCTTCCAGTTCGAGGCCGGTCAGCAGTTCGAGCTGTGCCGGGCGCGCGACGGTCACGTCCATGGTGGCAAGGGCAGTGATCCGCAGCCCGCCGGACTGTGCATCGCTGTAGGGGTCGCGGATCATATCCACTGCGCCCCATGCGCCGATGAAGATCGGGGCCACGCCGCCGGCGGCAGTGGTTAGCAGCGCCGAAGTGGCCTTGGGGCTACCAGACGGCGCGGCAAGCGCATTGTTCGTCATGGCGATGTTGCCCGAGGGCAGGTTCTTCACCAGCCGGTCCCATTCGGAAACCGCCGTGCCGGCGATCAGAACACTGTCCAGATAGTCCCAAAGTTCGGGACGGATCAGCGCCCGCACCGCATCCGGCGAACCGGC
>JBFHGI010000341.1:0-3619 GCA_041583175.1 Pseudorhodobacter sp.
AAGGCCGGGGCAGAGCTGACAGCGGCAGGGGTGGAATTCGAACCTTTCGCCCAGCTTCTCCTGCGAAACTGGGAACAGGCCCGCCAGCACGTCGCGATTCCCGAAGGCTTCACCCGCTCCCTGACCATCGGCGCGCAAACCGCGCTTTGGCCCCGCCTCGGCTTTCGCTGGATCGACGCCCTGCGCGCCGAAATCCCCGATCTGGCAATCCACGGCGAACTCGGCATGCCCGCCAGCCTCACCCGCTCCATGTCCGAAGGGGTGATGCAGATCGCTCTCTCCTATCAACCCACCCTGCGCAACGGATTACGCGTCGAAAAAGTCACGGATGAGGAGCTGATCCTCGTCGCCTCATGGCCCGACCCCACGCTGGATCAACTGCCCGGCCACTACGCCTATGTTGACTGGAGCCCCGAATTCCTGACCTTCCATCAGCTTCACTTGCCACATCTGACCAATCCCGGCCTCTCGCTTGATATGGGTGTTCTCTCCTCGCTCTATATCATCAACCGCCGCTGCGCCGCTTACTTGCCCGCACGCTACGCAAAGCGGTTTCTGGACGAAGGCACGCTACATCTGGTCCATGACGCGCCTGTCTTCGGATACCCGATTTGGTCCGTCTGGCGTGAGGATCTGGATGATGACATCGTTGATGTTGCGCGCAGGACACTGAAAATTCTCGTGGATCAGTTCGATGATGACGTCGCAGGGGTTATCGAACAGATCTAATCGCCAAAGCAGCCCCCAAGAATACCCAATACAATCAGTCACATAATGAAAGTAAGCCTCTTGAACGGCGGAGGCTTAGTATTGCTTGAGGTCAACACAAGAGGAAATAACACGAGTAATATTCAGTTTAAGCCTAAATATTTCGAGTTTTTCTATCATCAATACCTTCCGCTAAAAGCTTTCTCACAGGCAAATAACTGCCGTGCCATCCGGCTCGGCTCCTGAACCTTGAAAGGGAAATGCCATGAAAAACGAATTCAAAACCGGCGCGATTGCAGCCTTTGCTCTGGCTCTCGCCACTACGGGCGCCTTTGCGCAAGATCTGACAGGTACAAAAGACCTGAACGACCGCCTGGACGACATCGACACCGAAGTGGCCGAGGATATGGCGCGCTCGAACGACTCCGCACGTTTCGGCAACCCGGAGTTCCGCCCCGGCCTGTCCGGCTCGGCATCGCTCTCCTACTCGGGCCAGTCGGGCAACACCGAGTCGCAAGACCTGACCATCGGCACCCGTCTGCGTTATGCATCCGGCCAATTGGTTCAGACCTTGGGCGTTCCGGTTGACTTCTCGGAAACCAACAATGCTGCGACCACCGAAGACATCTTCATGGTTTATGATGCAAACTACTACATCAACGACCGTTTCTACGTCTTCGCTCTGGCTCGTGTCCAGACCGATGGCCTCTCGGGTCAGATCGTCGACGGCGCGCTGAACACCAACTACAAGAAAGACGCTTTCCTGGGCTTTGGTCCTGGCTACCGGGTCGTCAACACAGACCAGATGACCTGGCGTGTGCAGGCTGGCGTGGGTAAATCCTACACCAAGGACTACCTGGACAACTCCACGTCCGAGGCTGCCGGCATCGTGTCTTCGCGCTTCTTCTACGGCATCAACGAAAACATGTTCGTAACCAATGACACCGACATCCTGAAGTCGAAATCGGCATTGCGTATCAACAACGAACTGGGTCTGAACGTAAAAATGACCGACGCGTTCTCCACCCGGATCAGCTATCTGTCCGAGTATAACGACAGCCGTGCAGTCAAGACCGACAACAAGTTGGGCGTATCCTTGGTTTACGGTTTCTAAGCCAAAACGGCTTGCTCCGGCGCGGCGGGATTATCCGGGAAATAGGATCCCCGCAGAACCGCCGGAGCTTGCCTCCCTTACTGTCTTTTTCAAACTGGCGCAGGGGCAAAACCCTGCGCCTTTTTTATGTGCGCAATCGCGCCATCAAGAGGTTAATCGGTTCGCAACCGGTCCATGACATCGACCAAAGCCGCCGATATCCCCGGCTCTGAAAGAGCATGTCCGGCCAAAGGCACCAGATGCAGACGCGCCTTATCCCACCCCTCGGCCAACGCAAAGGCCGCAGCAGGGGGGCAAACCATATCGAACCGGCCTTGCACAATATCGGCGCCGATCCCTTCAATTCTGTGTCGGTTTTTCTGAATCCAGTGATCTTCGGCGAGAAAGCCCTTGTTGACGAAATAATGGTTTTCCAGCCGCGCAAAGGCACGCGCGTATTCGGATGGCCCCTCGCCACTGCTGACATGCGCCTCAATCGTCGCGAGAGAGTTTTCCCAATTCGCCCAAAGCCGCGCGAAACGCATCTCCTCCATCAGGTTGCCCGAAAACAGCCTCCGGTGATAGGCGGCGATCAGGTCGCCCTGTTCGTCTGCGGGGATTGCCTTTGCAAAGCGCGCCCATAGGTCGGGAAAAAAGCGCCCCGCACCGCCGCCGTAGAACCAGCCCAACTCGGTTTCGGTCATGGTGAAAACGCCCCGCAAGACCAGATGCGCCGTGTGTTCGGGATAGGTGATCGCGTAGATCAGGGCCAATGTCGCGCCCCAGCTGCCGCCGAACAGAATGACCTGCCCGAGATCAAGCGTTGTGCGGATCGCTTCCATATCGGCAACCAGATGCCATGTTGTGTTTTCGTCAACAGAGGCATGCGGACGAGAGCGGCCACAGCCGCGCTGATCGAACAAGATGACGCGGTAGATTTCAGGATCAAAGTAACGCCGCATCGCAGGGCTGCACCCGCCCCCCGGCCCGCCATGCACCACGATCACAGGCACGCCGTCAGGTTTGCCACATTGCTCCACATAGATCCTGTGCCCGCCGCCCACATCCATCATGCGTTGATCGAAAGGGTCCAGCGGGGGGTATAAATACTGAGCTGCGCTCTTTTGGCCTGATCTATGGTCCATGATTGTCCTATATAGTCCCCCAAGCCTGCCTGTCCGGGCAAGAAACTGCAAGGCCCGAAACCGCAAGGAGAGACCGATGAGCCTGAACACGATTGATCCCGCCGAAGTCGCGAAATTCGAAGCGATGGCGGCGGAATGGTGGGACCCGGCGGGAAAGTTCAAACCGCTCCACATGCTAAACCCTTGCCGGCTGGATTATATCACGACCCAGATCGCGGCGGAGTTTGATCGCGATCTGACTACCCCGCTGCCATTCAAAGGGCTGCGGCTGCTGGATATTGGCTGCGGCGGGGGGTTGCTTTCGGAACCGATGGCGCGGCTGGGGGCCGAGGTTGTGGGGGCGGATGCCGCTGCACGAAACATTCCGGTGGCGAAATTGCATGCCGAGCAGATGGGGCTGACGATCGATTACCGGCACTGTGCGGCAGAGGATCTGGCGCGGGACGGCGAGACCTTTGACGTGGTTCTGAATATGGAAGTGGTGGAGCATGTGGCTGACCCGCAGGCTTTCCTGACGGCCTGTCAGGGGCTTTTGAAGCCGGGGGGGCTGATGATTTGCTCGACTCTGAACCGCAATCCGAAAAGTTTTGTGATGGGGATTATCGGGGCAGAATGGGTGATGCGCTGGCTGCCGAAGGGCACGCATGACTGGTCCAAGTTTATCACGCCGGAC
>JBFHGI010000342.1:0-3617 GCA_041583175.1 Pseudorhodobacter sp.
CTGAAATAATCGGGATATTCCGCTTCGATCTGGGCCAGATCGGCCTCGATCAAACGCAGGTGTTTGCGGATTTCCACCTCTGCGCGGCTGGTGTCGCGGGCTTCGATTGCGTCGACCATGGCGCTATGCTGGGCAATCAGGGCAGGGATTGAAAAATCCTGCAACTGCAAAAAGCGTACGCGGTCCATTTGCGATTTCAGCTTTAGCAAATGGTCCCAGGCGCGGGCGCGGCCTGCGATCTGGGCGATCATGCGGTGGAAGGCTTCGTCCAGCGGCATGAAATCTGCGGGTTTGGTTGCGGCGGCTTGGCGGTCCAGAATGCCGCGCAACGCCGAAATGTCCTGTTGCTGCGCGCGGGTGCAGGCCATCTGGATCAAATCCGCCTCCACCGCTTCGCGCACGAAACGGGCATCCAGGACCTCTGCTACCGTGATTTTGGAAACGAATGTGCCGCGCTGCGGGCGGATTTCCAGCAGGCCTTCGCCCGCGAGCCGTAAGAAGGCCTCGCGTACGGGTTGCCGCGACAGGCCGATGGCGTCGGCAATCTCTTGTTCGGAAAGTCGCGTGCCGGGGCTGAGCTGGCCGGTGAGGATGGCATTGCGCAACGCTTCGGCAGCTTGGGGTTGGGCGTTGCGGTCCGGCGAGAGGGCAAAGCGAAAGGCGGCAGGCAGGGGCATCGGTCATCCGGTTTGAGAGCACTTGTCTTCCTTTTCGCAGGAAAATCGGGCGCGGGAAAGATGGCGCGGGCGCGCCGCAAGGCCTTGGCTTGACGGCACAGGGCGCATGCGTCCTAGTCGGCGCAACGGAATGTGGGAACGTATGAGGATTGAAATGGGCGTGAGGCACGCGGATCTGCAGGCACTATCGGCATTTTGTGAGGCGGCATTTCTGGCTGTCGGTGCCGATGCGCCAACGGCACGGGATGCGACACGTTCGATGATGCATGGATCTTTGTACGGGGTAGACAGCCATGGTGTGCGCTTGTTGCCCTATTACCTGCGCTTGCTGGAGGGGGGCGAGGTGGCAAAGGCCCCCGAACTACGCTTCACTCGGGTCAAGCCAGGATCGGGGCTGTTGGAGGCGGGCCATGCACAAGGCGCACGGGCAACCTATCACGCGCTTGATCTGGCGATAGAGATGGCATCGGTGCAGGGGATTGCTGCGGTGGGTATCCAGAACTCCAGCCATTTCGGGCCTGCGGGTGCCTATGCCATGGCCGCAGCGGAGCGCGGCTATGTGGCGATGGTGATGGCAAATTCCGACAGTTTTGTGCGCCTGCATGACGGGGCAGAGCGGTTTCATGGCACCAACCCGATTGCCGTTGGTGTGCCGACGGGTGAGGCGAACCCGTGGCTTCTGGATATGGCGACATCCTCGGTGCCGTTCAACCGGGTAGAATTGTATCAATCCCTGGGGGTGGAATTGCCGCCCGATGTGGCCTCGGACGCCAGCGGGGCAGAGACACTGGACCCGGATAAGGTGGAGATGCTGGCCCCGATTGGCGGCGCGGCCTTTGGGTTCAAAGGTGCCGCTCTGGCCGGGGTTGCAGAGATTTTCTCGGCAGCGCTGACCGGAATGCGGCTGAGCCCGGAGATCCCTTTCATGGGGGGCGACAACCATAGCGAGCCGCGCGTGATGGGGGCGTTTGTCATGGTGATGGACCCGGACGGGTTCATTGGCGGGCCGATCTTGCGCGCGACCATGCAGCGCTATCTTGATGCTCTTCGCAGGTCCACCCCGCGCGAAGGGTGTCGAGTGCTGGCCCCCGGAGACCGAGAATGGGCCGAGGCCGCGCGGCGGCGGGTGGCGGGTGTTCCCTTGGACCCAGTGACCGTGGCAGGCTTTGAAGCTTTGGCGGATCGTTTCGGTTCGGGATTGCCTTGGTGAAACCCTGCCCGAGGTTGACCGCTTTCAATGGCCGTGGGGCCATAAGCGCCGACCGCCGGGGGGCCAGCCCCCCGGACCCCCCGGGATATTTGTGACCAGATGACAGGGCGGGGCGGTGTTTTGCGGGGATAATGGCTCCGGATGGGTTGGCAATTTGGGGGGGCTTCTATAGGGGTTGGCGCTTGTTTGGACGGGTTTGCCCTCGGGGCGGGCCTTTGAGGAAGCGGGCACCATGATTTCTATGCATCTTTATCGCCAGCAGTGGTTTGGCAATATTCGCGCCGATCTTTTGTCGGGTTTGGTTGTGGCTTTGGCGCTGATCCCCGAGGCGATTGCGTTCTCGATCATTGCAGGGGTGGACCCGAAGGTCGGGCTTTATGCGAGTTTCTCGATTGCGGTGATTTGCGCGATCACAGGCGGGCGGCCGGGGATGATTTCGGCGGCGACGGCGGCGACGGCGGTGTTGATGGTTACCTTGGTCAAGGACCATGGGTTGCAATATTTGCTGGCGGCGACCGTCCTGGCGGGGGTGTTGCAGATCGGGGCCGGGCTGTTGAAGTTGGGCCGCGTGATGCGTTTTGTGTCGAAATCGGTGATGACTGGTTTTGTGAATGCGCTGGCTATCCTGATTTTTCTGGCACAGGTGCCGGAGCTGGACCCTTCCAAGGTCACTTGGCTGACCTATGCCTTGGTCGCGGCGGGGCTGGGGATTATCTATCTGTTTCCCTATCTTACCAAGGCGGTGCCATCGCCCTTGGTGACGATCATCGTGCTGACGGCGCTGACGCTGGCCTTTGGCTGGGATGTGCGCACGGTGGGCGATATGGGCGCCTTGCCCGATACGCTGCCGGTGTTCCTGATCCCGCAGATTCCGCTGACTTGGGAGACCTTGCAGATCATCTTTCCCTATTCGCTTGCTGTGGCTGTGGTGGGATTGCTGGAAAGCCTGATGACGCAGAATATCGTGGATGATCTGACCGACACCAATTCCGACCGCAATCAGGAATGTATCGGGCAAGGGCTGGCCAATACCGCCACCGGATTTATTGGTGGCATGGCGGGCTGTGCGATGATCGGTCAGTCGATCATCAACGTCAAATCCGGCGGGCGGGGGCGGCTTTCGACCTTTGTGGCCGGTGTGATGCTGTTGGTGTTCGTGGTGGGGCTTGGGGATTGGGTCAGCCGGATTCCGATGGCGGCTTTGGTCGCGATCATGATCATGGTCAGCATCGGTACGTTTTCCTGGTCTTCTGTGCTGGCGCTGCGGACGCATCCGAAATCCAGTTCGGTGGTGATGCTGGCCACGGTGGCGGCGGTGATTTACACGCATAACCTTGCGATTGGCGTGGGGATCGGGGTGTTGCTGTCGGGCATTTTCTTTGCCGGCAAGATCGCGCAGCTGTTCCGCGTCACCTCCAGCCTGTCGGCGGATGGGGCAGAGCGGACCTACCGGATTGAAGGGCAGTTGTTCTTTGCTTCTGTGGAGGATTTCATGAAAGCCTTTGATTTCCGCGAGGTGTTGGACCGCGTGGTGATCGATGTCTCGGACGCGCATATCTGGGACATCTCTTCGGTCGCGGCTTTGGATATGGCGGTGCTGAAATTCCGCCGGGACGGGGCCGAGGTGCAGATTGTCGGCATGAACGAAGCCTCGGAGACCATCGTGGACGAGCTGGCTTTGCATGACAAACCCGGCGCGCTTGATAAGATGCTGGCACATTGAGGGAGGC
>JBFHGI010000343.1:0-3613 GCA_041583175.1 Pseudorhodobacter sp.
ATCACACCAATCGCATTGCCACCTGCCGCATTGATCAACTGGATCGCATAAGAGCCCAAACCGCCCGATGCCCCCCAGACCAGCACATTCTGGCCGGGTTTCAGATCATGCGGCTCATGGCCGAACAGCATCCGGTAAGCGGTGGCCAGGGTCAGCGTGTAGCAGGCGCTTTCTTCCCAGGTCAGGTGCTGCGGACGCGGCATAAGTTGCTGTGCCTGCACATTGGTAAATTGCGCAAAAGAGCCGTCTGGCGTCTCATAGCCCCAAATCCGCTGGCTGGTCGAAAACATCGGGTCGCCGCCGTTGCATTCTTCATCATCGCCGTCGTCCTGGTTGCAGTGAATCACAACCTCATCGCCCACCTTCCAGCGTTTCACCTTGTCGCCCACGGCCCATACGATGCCCGAGGCATCCGAACCTGCGATATGGTAGGGCTGTTTGTGACCATCAAACGGGCTGATCGGCAGACCCAAGGCTGCCCAAACACCGTTATAGTTCACACCTGCGGCCATCACGAGAACAAGCACCTCATGGCTGTCGATCTTGGGGGTGTCCACCACCTCGACTAACATTGCCTTATCAGGCTCACCGTGGCGTTCGCGGCGGATCGTCCATGCATACATCTGTTTCGGCACATAGCCGAGCGGGGGCATTTCGCCGACTTCGTAAAGGTCCTTTTCCGGTGCGTCATAGGCAACGATATTGTGCTGCTCATCCAATGCCATGTGGGCCTCCTGTGCCGAGTTTTCATGCCGCATCGCAGAATCGATGCCAGCTTGAAAGCAGGAATACGCAGGCTTGCGCAACAATGCAATAGGACTGACCGGTATTTTTGTAATTTTATGTCTGCCGCGTCGCGGCATTCGTGGACCGGCTCTCTAGGGCTTGCTCTACAGCCGCCGCGTAAAAGGCCAGCAAGGCGCGTTCATGCTCTGCCACTTCAAGCTGTCCGTCCCTCTCAACTACGATGCCGCGCTGAAGCAGGGGGGCCAGGCCATCCGCGAATATCTCCGCCTCCTTGCCAAGGCGCAAAACAAATCCCCGCCGTCTCAGATCAGAGGCAAGCTGCCCGACCTGGCTTGTCAAATCTTGGCGACTCAATGGACCACTGCGCAAAGCGGCGGCTACCAAAGGCACCGGTAAAATCGGCACCGAATGGGAAATCCTCGCCATGAGGTCGGCGCCCAGCGCCTCTGTCGCGCCTTGTGGCATATCGGAAATCCAACTCCGCAAGGAAACGGGGGCGCCAAACCCGGCAGAGGCCACGCCCAGCCCACGAAAGCGCCCTGATACCTTCTTCCAAAGCAGAGATGCCGCAAACCGCAGCATCGCCACAGGCCGCGCACGAAACCGCCGCGTGCCGGTCGCATGTGCCTGCGTCAGCACGCGATCCTCCAGCACACGGTCATAGGCCAGTCCCACAGGCACAAACACCACATCTCGGCCCGCCGGGTCGAACCCCTGAACGATATAGCTCAGCAGTCCCATCTTTGCCGCGCCGACCCGCCCGTCAAGGCTAAGCCCACCTTCGGGAAAAATCGCCTGCGTTGTGCCTTCTGCGGTGGCCATCTGCACGTAGCGGGCCAAAACCTTGCGATAGAGCGCATTGCGGCTGCTGCGCCGGATAAAATAGGCCCCCATCGCGCGGATAATCCGGCTGAGCGGCCAGATCCGCGCCCATTCCCCCACCGCGTAAGACAGGGCAGAGCGATCAGCGACCAGCCACGTCACAAGCAGATAGTCCATATTACTGCGATGGTTCATGACAAAAATCACCGTGGCCTCCGGGTCGATCCCTTTCAATTCCGCATCCACACGCCCGATTTTCACGCGGTAAAGTAAAGTCGTCAGCCAGCGTGTCAGCCGCACAGCCACACCGAAATAAAGCAGGGTCGAGAAGCCCGGCACGATCTCTCTGGCGTAGGATTTCGCCTCTTCGAAGACCACGTTCTGCGGGCGTCCGGTGTCACGCGCATGGTCGGCAATCGCCTGCATCACCTGCGGATCATAGATCAACCGCACAATCTTATCCTGCCGGCGCATGAGCTTGAGCGGATCAATCGGGCGCTGCAAACGGGCGTTCAGCCGCGCCAAACCCCGCTCTGCCCGCCCCCGCAAGAACCAGCGCACCGATGGGAACAGGAAATGCGACGCAAAGGTCACCGCCCCGAAAAGCAGGATCAAAGCGAGCAGCCAAATCGGAAGCGTCACAGTGCCAGTCATGCGGCAAGACTATCGGATTGGGGCGGAGGCGGAAGCCATTGGCGCATAATTTCCGGGCGGGGTGGCGGGAAATCCACTGCGCCCAATGCCGCAAATGCAAATAGTCGCTCCGCTGCATTGCAGCGAATTGACATTGGCATAAAATGTCGCCTATCTATCCTTCAACGTAAGAAAATTGCGCAGCGTGATTCAAGGAGGCCGCCATGACCACCCAAAGTAAAGAAAAACCTTGGCTGTTCCGCACCTATGCCGGCCATTCAACGGCCGCAGCCTCTAACGCGCTCTATCGCAGCAACCTTGCAAAAGGCCAAACCGGGCTGTCGGTGGCCTTCGACCTGCCCACCCAAACCGGCTATGACAGCGACCATGAATTGGCGCGCGGTGAGGTGGGCAAAGTGGGCGTGCCGATCTGCCATCTGGGCGATATGCGGCGGCTGTTTGCGGATATTCCGCTAGATCAGATGAATACATCGATGACGATCAACGCAACCGCCCCTTGGCTGCTTGCGCTGTATATTGCTACCGCCGAAGAGCAAGGCGCTGATATCACTGCCCTTAACGGCACCGTCCAGAATGATATCATCAAGGAGTACCTGAGCCGCGGCACCTATATCTGCCCGCCCGCACCCAGCCTGCGGATGATCACCGATGTGGCGGCATTTACCCAAAAACACCTGCCGAAATGGAACCCGATGAACGTGTGTTCCTACCATCTGCAAGAAGCAGGGGCCACACCGGAACAGGAATTGGCCTTCGCACTTGCGACGGCCTGCGCCGTGCTTGACGACCTGAAAGGCAAGGTTCCGGCTGGGGATTTCCCCAATATGGTCGGCCGCATTTCCTTCTTCGTGAATGCAGGCATCCGCTTCGTGACCGAAATGTGCAAGATGCGTGCCTTTGTCGACCTCTGGGATGAAATTTGTCTGGTCCGCTATGGCGTGCAAGACGCCAAATACCGCCGCTTCCGCTATGGGGTTCAGGTGAACTCCCTCGGGCTGACCGAGCAGCAACCGGAAAACAACGTCTATCGGATTCTGATTGAGGCGCTGGCCGTCACCCTGTCGAAAAAGGCGCGCGCCCGCGCCGTGCAATTGCCCGCCTGGAATGAGGCGCTTGGCCTGCCGCGCCCGTGGGATCAGCAATGGTCGCTGCGGATGCAACAGATCCTGGCCTATGAGTCTGATTTGCTGGAATATGACGACCTCTTTGACGGCAACCCTGCGGTGGATCGTAAAGTAGAGGCCTTAAAACAAGGTGCACGCGAAGAGTTGGCCCAGATCGACGCGATGGGTGGGGCAGTGGCGGCGATTGACTATATGAAGGGCCGCTTGGTGGAAGCCAATGCCGAGCGGATCGGGCGGATCGAATCTGGTGAGACAACTGTGGTCGG
>JBFHGI010000344.1:0-3613 GCA_041583175.1 Pseudorhodobacter sp.
AGCTGTTTGTCGGTCAGGTTGCGGCTGTGCTGGCACAGGACATGGGCGTTGGAATGGGTGGCCACCAAAGGCGCGTCCGAATGCCGCGCCACGTCCCAGAATCCGGCCTCGTTCAGATGTGACAGGTCCAGCATGATGCCCAACTGGTTGCAGCGTTTCACCAAGCGCAATCCGGCCTCGGTCAGCCCGTCACCCGTATCGGGGCTGCTGGGAAAGCGGAACGGCACGCCATGGCCGAAAATCGTCGGGCGGCTCCAGACCGGCCCGATAGACCGCAGCCCCTGCTGATAAAGCCCGTCGAGCGCGTGCAGCGCCGCATCCATCGCCTGGGCCCCCGCGATATGCAAGATTGAGGCCATGATGCCCGAAGCAAGCGCCGCGCGAATCTCTGCCACCGTCCGGCAGATCTTCACTGCGCCCAGACGTTCCATCTCGAACAGAATCGCGGCTTGCGCCATGACAACAGGAAAGGCCTCTGCCACGTCGATCTGGTCGGGCAGGGTCAGTTGGTATTCCGGCTTGGTCATCTCGTCGAACTTGACCGCGAGATCGGTGGGCGAGGGGACATAGACCGCAAAGAAACCACCGCCGAATCCGCCCGCCTTGGCCGAGGGCACATCAACCGCGCCGGGGCAGCCCGTTAGAAAGCTGGCCGCCGCCTCGACGCCACCCGCACGGTAGAGTTTCAGCAAGACATCATTATGACCGTCAAAGACTAACGGCATTACGTTTTGTTCCAAGTTCACGCCCCCAAGTCGCAGTTCACAGCACGTTACGCCTTTCAACACCAGATGCCAGCTAAAAAAATGTGCAGCTTAACCCGCTCGATTCAATGATTAAATCCTAAGCGCCTTTGCCGTGATCCGTGCAAGTGGCGAAAAATAGGGCGAAAACCGCCACGGCTTCCAGCCCGCGTTTCCGGCACTGAATTGGCCGCAGCGTCGGTCAGATAATCGCTGTTTCGGTATAGGCTTTACCCTTTTTGACACGGTCGAATCCCAAGGGGGTCATATCGAGACTGCGGTAACCGCCATAGGTGACCCATTCTGAAATCGCTCGGCCCATCGCGGGGGATTGCTGCAGCCCGTGCCCTGAAAATCCATTGAGGAACAGGAAATTCTCAATCCGGTCATGTGGTCCGATGATCGCGTTATGATCCAGCGTGTTCATATCATACTGGCCTACCCATTCACGAACCACCTTAATGGCTTCGAACTGGGGGATACGGGTGGCAATCGTGGGCCATATATGCTCCTCCCATAGCGACTGATCCATGCTGAAATCCATCGGGTCGGCGGCGGGGTCGACGGCGCTATGCCCGCCAGCCATATAGGTGGTTTTGCCATCCTGCCGGAAATGCACACCCGAAGGATCGATGGTCAGCGGCAAGGGTTGATCCAGCGGGTGTTGGGCGGAAAAGACCCAAGTGTAACGTTTGCGCGGCTCTATCGGCAGGTGGATGCCCAGAAGGCCCGCAATCGCCGCCCCCCGCGTGCCAGCCGCGTTGATCACGGTGCCGCAGGAAATCACCTCTCCCGTTACAAGCGTGACGGAGTCGATGCGGGTCGCTGCGGGGTTCTCCTGAAGGGCAACGACCTCATTCGCTACATATTCCGCCCCCGCACGCCGCGCGTTCTTACGGACCATGTCAAAGAGCGTGATACCGTCGAAATCGCCTTCGTTCACCGTGTTGATGCTGCCGAGAACCAAGTCATCCACGGTATAGAACGGATAGGCGGATTTGATCTGGTCAGGCGTCAAAAGCTGCGTAGCCGCACCTGCCGCCTGTTGTACCTTTTGGTTGGCACGCAGCACGTCTGCTAAGCCCTCATCCGCCGCCAGATACATGTAGCCGAAGTTCTGTATCGCAAGTTTCGGTGCCTCGGCCGCAGCCCCCATGAAGCGCGGCAAATCCTGCACGAATTCAGCCCCGAACTGCGAGATTTTCACGTTCAGCGCTGTCGAAAATTGTTGCCGGATGCATGAGTTGGTATGTGATGTTGCGGCAAATTCATAACTCGGGTCGCGTTCTACCACCAGAATGGAGCCTTCAAAATCAGGGTTGTTCGCCAGAAACCATGCTGCCGAGCTGCCCATCATGGCCCCGCCAATAATCACCACGTCATAAGAAGTCAGTTTGGGCGATTGAATCATGGGGCACCTTCTGTCTGCTACGCTACAAGTTACAGCCTTGAATGCAGGGTAAGGCAAGCGCGATTCTTATACCCCTTCCAACCAAATCGCATGGCTTGCAGGGGGCTGTGTTGAAACGCCTGAAGTTTCAGAAATTTATTGAAACTTGCTGTGCTGTCCGTGAAATAATATTCAAATTTCAGCATCTTGCTTGACATAATCTAACCCGCCGGTACGCTTTACCCTACAGGTCTGATTGGTAGGGAGCGACGACATGCTTGTGCAACAAATTCTTAACTCCAAATCCGGCGAAGGTGTTTTTACCGTGAAGCCCGGTGCCACGCTGAGCGAGGCGGCACAGATATTGTCGGAAAAGCGCATCGGGGCGCTTATGGTGTCAACCGATGGGGCCAAGCCGCTCGGCATTCTGTCGGAACGCGATATTGTGCGGGAATTGGGCAAGCGCGGCGTCGTCTGCATGTCTGATACGGTTGAGACCATTATGACTGCCAAGCTGATCACCTGCAGCCGCAGCGAAACCGCCGATCAGGTTATGCATAAAATGACGGATGGCCGTTTCCGGCACATGCCGGTGATGGACGGCGACGCCATGATTGGCCTGATCTCTATCGGGGATGTGGTGAAGGCGCGACTGTCAGAGCTGTCGATGGAGAAAGATGCGCTGGAAGGCATGATCAAAGGCTTTTGACCCTGCATTTGCGGGCATCCGGGCCAGCGAAAGCTGCTTGCAATCCGGTGCGCAATATTGTTGCGTGCAGCTGCAATAGGAGGAGCCGCCATGCGAACTGGTTTATACCCAGGAACCTTTGACCCGATCACTCTGGGCCATACCGATATTATCCAAAGGGCGATGGCGCTGGTGGATGTTCTGGTGATTGGCGTGGCGATCAATCGGGACAAGGGGCCGCTCTTTAGCTTGGAGGAGCGTGTCGCCATGGTCGAGGCGGAATGTGCGCCGATTGTCGCAAAAACCGGCGGTAAGATTATCGTGCATCCGTTCGAAAACCTGTTGATTGACTGCGCGCGGGATGTCGGGGCCAGTGTGATAGTGCGCGGCCTGCGGGCTGTGGCGGACTTTGAGTATGAGTTTCAGATGGTTGGCATGAACCGTGCCTTGGATGCCTCGATTGAGACTGTGTTCATGATGGCCGATGCCCAACGGCAGGCGATCGCTTCCAAACTGGTAAAAGAGATTGCGCGCCTGAATGGGGATGTGACCAAGTTCGTCCCCCTCGCGGTGCGGGATGCCCTGATCGCGCGGTATAGCGCGCAGGACTAGCGTTGCACACTGTCAGACTCAAAAACGCCTTTCCCAAGGGGTAAAGGCGTTTTTTCATTCCATCAATTTCGTGCAGCGGCGCGTCAGTGCCAGACCGCCTTGCGGGCGATTTTGTCGGCATCACCGCGATAGATCCCGAGGTCCAGCGCGATATCCAGCGGCAGGCGGGCAATCTCGTTG
>JBFHGI010000345.1:0-3610 GCA_041583175.1 Pseudorhodobacter sp.
CGCGGTTTGCATGTCTGATCAGTTGCCGTTTGTGCCCCTAGCAGGTAACACCGACCCTATGGCCAATCAATCCCGCCTGCCCAGCTTTCTGCTGACCCGACCTTCCGCGCAAAGCCAGCGTTTTGCCGAGGCGCTGCGGCATCGCTTTGGCGCGGGGTTACAGATCGTCATCAGCCCTTTGATGGAGCCTGAGTTCCCGATGCCGCAGGTTCCGGCAGGCCCGTTCAGCGCACTTGTTTTCACGTCAGAGGCGGGTGTCGCCGCCTATAGCCAACAGCCGGAGGTTTTTCCGCTCACCTCCAAAACGGCTTATTGCGTCGGGGACCGCACGGCAAAGGCTGCCGAATTGGCGGGGTTAGACCCTGTTTCGGCAGATGGCGACGCGAATGCTCTGATTGGCCTTCTGCTTGCTTTGCAGCCAGCGGGCCAATTGCTCCACCTTTGCGGTGCCGAAACGCGCGGCGATGTTGCTGTGCGTTTGACGCAGGCTGACATTCCGACGGTCGCGTGCATTTCATATCGGCAGGTCCAGCGGCCCTTGACCCTTGAGGCGGCTAACCTGCTGCGGGGGGAAGGCGCGGTTGTGGTTCCCCTGTTCTCACCACGTAGCGCGGCGATATTCTTGGCAGAGATAGAAAAGCTATCTTCATTGGCACCGGTAACCTGTGCCGTTCTAAGCAAAGCTGTGGCGGAACCCTTGCTGTCAAAGCCTGTGAGCCTAGTTTACGCTGAAGAGCCAAAGGCTGATGCTTTACTGAATTGCATCGCAGGCGTGTTTGACGCAACCCAGATGCCTTGAGCCTTGGGCAATCACAGTCTAGATTAAAAAAACCCCTGAAATCTGGGGCGTTGGAACGGAGAAGCATCAATGGCGACCAAGGGACCATCTCGCAAGCCCGCGAACAGCGCTAAGGCGACCAGTGGATCAGGGGCAGGGGCTGAGTCCGACAAAGCATCTGATATGGTGGAGAGCGAAGTTTCCGCTAACAAAATCGATGTTGCCGATAAACCTGTTGAGGATGCGGTGGTTGTGCTGGATGATGCCGAAGCGGTGAAGGCCGAAGTGGCGGCCGAGGCCGAAAAAGCCGATCTACCGCCGAAGCCGGAGCCCATCACCGAGCCAGAGCCGGAAGCAACGAAACCGGATGTCACAGAAGCAGAGTCCCCTGCGCCTGCAACGCAGGACCCACCCATCGTAAAGGCAAGCCCCGGCTTTGTGCCGCTGGTGTTCGGAGGTGTCGTTGCCGCAGGCCTTGGCTTTGCCGTCGCACATTTTGTTCCCGAAGTCTGGCCCAAACCGGAAACGCTTGCACTGCAAAGTCAGGTTTCCGATCAGGCCGCAGCGATTGCAGATTTGCGCAGCAGCCTGCAAGCTTTGCCGCAAACCGACGAGGCAAGTGCAGAGATTGCACGCCTTGGCGCTGAGCTGGAAACTGTGCGCGACTCCGCGGCAACTGCCTTGCAAGCGGCCGAAGCGGCAAATGCGGCCGCCGCGACCGGCACCGCTGGCGAAGATCTCTCCCCCCGCGTCACGGCCCTGGAAGAGCGGCTAACGGCGCTGGAAAACCGACCCGCCGGAAATGCGACGATTGACCCTGCCGCCTTGTCTGGCCTTACGGCGGATATCGCCGCCTTGCGCAGCGAACTCGATGCCCAGAAGGCTGCCGCTGCAACGGCAGCACAGCAAGCCGAAACCGCTCGGGTTCAAACCGAAACGGAAGCGCAGAACACGCTTTTGCAGGCGGCCTTGACCAAAGTCGAAGCCGCCCTGAACAGCGGTGAGCCCTATGCCGAGCCTTTGGCGCTGCTGTTGGAGGCGGGGCTTGCTATCCCGCCAGTGCTTTCAGAAAACGCCGAGGAAGGATTGCCCACCATGGCCGCGCTGGCTGAGGGTTTTGCGGACCCTGCCCGCGCCGCACTGGAAGAAAGCCTGCGCGGCAATATGGGTAGCACGTGGTCGCAACGCTTCGGCTCTTTCTTGCGCAGCCAGACCGGCGCGCGCTCTCTGACCCCGCGTGAAGGCAATGACCCCGATGCGGTGCTGTCGCGCGCCAATGCCGCCGTGGCGCAAGGTGATCTGACAACCGCACTGACCGAAATTACGGCTCTGCCAGAGGCGGCGCAAACCGCTTTGGCAGGATGGGTCGCACAGGCCGAATTGCGATTGACTGCCGAAACAGCCACTGCCGAACTGGCAACAGCCCTGAGCGAAAGGTAACTCCCATAAAATGATCTGGTCGCTCATAAAAGTACTGTTGTTTGTTGCCGCGATTGCCGGTCTTACCTATGGCGCGGGAATTCTGATGGATACCGGCGGCGGTATCCGCATCGCGATGCTGGGCATGGAATATACACTTGGCCCGTTGCAGACTGCTGTAGCCTTGCTGCTGCTGATGGTGGGGCTGTGGTTGCTGCTCAAACTCATTGGCCTTTTGGTTGCCGTGCTGCGTTTTCTCAACGGCGATGAAACTGCTATTTCCCGCTATTTTGACCGCAACCGAGAACGCAAAGGCTATCAGGCGCTGTCGGATGGCCTTATGGCTTTGGCGTCGGGCGAAGGGCGCGTGGCCCTGTCGCGGGCGGCAAAGGCTGACAAGCTGCTTGACCGGCCAGAGCTGACCACCCTGCTGATCGCGCAAGCCGCTGAGATGACAGGCGACACCAAGCGCGCCTCTGAGGCGTATAAGCTGCTGCTGGAAGATAACAAATCCCGCTTTGTCGGAGTGCGTGGCCTGATGCGTCAGAAGATTGCCGAGGGCGATACAGAAACTGCGCTGAAACTGGCGGAGAAGGCCTTCGCGCTGAAACCCAAGCACGCCGAGATTCAGGAAACCTTGTTGGGCCTGCAAACCGGACAGGGCGACTGGAAGGGCGCGCGCGTGACCTTGGGCGCCAAGCTTAAATCGGGCGAGTTGCCGCGCGATGTGTTCCGCCGTCGCGATGCGGTGCTTGCCTTGCAAGAGGCGAAAGGTGTGCTGGATGACGATGCAACCATCGAATCCCGCGAGGCCGCGATCGAGGCGAATCGCCTGTCGCCCGATCTGATTCCCGCTGCCGCTATGGCTGCGCGCAGCTATATCGCCAAAGGTGATAGCCGTAACGCGACCAAAGTGCTCAAGAAAGCATGGTCGGCGCAACCACATCCCGACCTGGCTGCTGCGTTTGCGGAAATCGCACCGGACGAATCCACAACAGACCGGCTCAAGCGATTCAAGGCGCTGACAGGGGTGAACCCCGAGCATATCGAAACGCGGCTGCTACTGGCCGAGCTGAATATCACTGCCGAAGATTTCCCCGCCGCACGGCGCGCGCTTGGCGATCTTGCAAGCACCCATCCCAATGCCAGAACCTTGGCGATCATGGCAGCGGTCGAGCGTGGTGAAGGGGCGGATGATGCGGTTATCCGGGGCTGGCTTGCCCGTGCGCTGACAGCCCCTCGCGGTCCGCAATGGTGCTGCGACAAGTGTCAGGCCATTCATGCACAGTGGGTTCCCGTCTGTGACAACTGCGCCAGCTTTGACACGCTTTCTTGGCGAGAACCGGCGGATGCTGCTGGCCCCAGCGCCACTGGCACCGAGTTGCTGCCGCTGATTATCGGCGCACCAGAGCC
>JBFHGI010000346.1:0-3610 GCA_041583175.1 Pseudorhodobacter sp.
CATCGAAGTGACCCTGCCGCTCGCCCTGGTGGAATTTGACCATTACGAGCCGCCCTTCGTGCATTTCAACGAGAAGAATGGCTCTGGTATGCGGGTGGTTCTGATTTCTGAACCCGGCGACCGCGCGACCCTGCGCGGGCTTTATGACATTTTGCAAACGCTGGAAGTCGTGCCCCCGACCGGAGAGCGGAGCCTGAATGACCGTGGCTTCACCATTGACGCCGCAAACGGCAGCATCACCTCACATAGTTATGCCGAGTTGAGCGGTGGACTGATCAAAGGCTACATGCTGATCTGGGAACCGAAAGCGGCTGATAAAGCGGGTCGCGCACTGGCTGCAATGGAGGCGAGCTTCAAGACCATTGGAGGACGCGCACTCGATCCGGGGCTGGTGTCGCTGGATGACGCCCAGCGCCGCAGCCTGCTGGCCGGCATGGAAGTCCGCCGCCCGCGCCTGTCGCGCAGCGGGTTCTTCGTTTCCGCGACGGGGGCGGTTCTGACCACCACCGAAGCGCTGCAAAATTGTAGCCGCATCACACTGGACCGCGATATCGAAGCCAAGATCACGGCGCAGGATGCCGCCAGCGGCCTTGCCCTGTTAACCCCGGTAAAGCAACTCGCGCCGCGCCATGTCGCCGGGTTCGAGGGTGACACTCTGCGCGTCGGTACCGAAGTGGCCCTTGCCGGTTACAGCTATGAGGACGCCCTGCCCTCCCCGACGCTGACCTTTGGCGCGCTGGAAGCGGCCACTGGCCTTGCCGGAGAAACGGGTATTGCCCGGCTGTCGCTGACCTCGCTACCCGGCGATGCAGGAGGGCCGGTTGTGGATGGCACCGGCGCAGTGCTGGGCATGCTGATGCCTGCGACGGCGACCGATGGTCGCGTTCTGCCCGCCGAAGTGTCATTCCTCGCGAAGGCCGCAAGCATCGCACCATTGCTGGCCCAAGCCGGGATCACCCCTGCAACCGCCAGCCGCCAAGGCGCCCTGCCCCCCGAAGACCTGACCGATCTGGCAACTTCGTTAACGGTTCTGGTGTCCTGCTGGGAATAGGCTTTGGTGTTCTGGGTTCGGGCGTTCAAAGCAACGCCCGAACCTGAGCCCCGTGTAATCTAAGACCCGTATCTTCGGTCGGAATGTGGCGTTTTTTCCAAGATGAAATTGCAGCGGGATGTAGGGTGTTCGCGGTGGCTTGAAGGGCGCGGCGTCAATTGCGCCAGAACCGCGCGAGCAGCAGCACATAGACCGAAAGCAACTCCAGCCGCCCGACCAGCATCCCCGCGATCATGATCCAGCGCGCAAGAGCCGGGAAGCCGTCAACGGCACCCGTAGGCCCAACACCCGGCCCGAAAGCCGGGCCGACATTGGCCACTGCCGTCCAAGCGGCGGTAAAGGCCGTTTTCATTTCCAGCCCTGTGAAGGACAGCGCCACGGCGACCACGCCGAACGTCAGGATAAACAGGGTGAAGAAGACGATAACCGAATTGATAACGTCATCCCCCACGCGCCGCCCCTCATAGCGGACGTCGATCATGGCCGATGGGCTGTGCAGGCGGCGGATCTGGACTTTGATCGCCTCGAACAGGATCAGGTAGCGAAAGACTTTGACCGAGCAGCCGGTGGACGAAGTGCACCCCCCGATCAGCCCGACCATGATAAGCACGACAAAGGGAAATGGCCCCCAGGCCGACAGATCAACCGATGCAAAGCCGGTACCCGAAAAGGTGGAAACGATATTGAAACTGCTTTCGCGGATCGATTCCAGAAACGGGCGCTCGAAATGGTACATCTCGTAGGCCGTGACCGCGAGTGCAGCATAGGCGTTCCAGCGGATATAGGCCCGCACCTGCGGATCGCGCCACAACGGGCCGAAATTGCCCTGCGCCACTTGCACAAAGCGGATGAAGGGCAGGCTGGCCAGCAGCATGAAGATGATGGCGACCACCTCCATCGAATGCGGGAATTTGCCGAAGGAAATGTCAGAGCTGGAAAACCCGCCCGTCGACACTGTCGTCAGCGCATGCACCACCGCGTCAAACCCGCTCATGCCCAGGGCGAAATAGGCGGCGGCGCAGGCCACTGTCAGGATGATATAGATCTGGATCAGCGCAGACGAGATATCCAGCGCGCGCGGCAAAATCTTGCCCAGGGTGTCAAATCCTTCCGAGCGGAAAAACTGCATCCCGCCGACCTTCATCACCGGCAGGAAGATCAACGCCACGATCACGATCCCCAAGCCGCCGAGCCATTGCAGGATGCCGCGCCACAGGTTCACCCCCGGCGGCAAATCATCAAGGCCGACAAAAACCGTGGTCCCTGTCGTCGTCACCCCGGAAACCGCTTCGAATACCGCGTTTGTCACAGTGGCATCCGGCAGCCCGAAAATGAACGGCAATGCACCAAAGGCAGGCAAGGCAATCCATGTGCCGGTCGTCAGTACGAAGGATTGGCGCAGTGTGATCCCCTGCCCTTTTTGCGTACTATTGGCACAGGCCAGCGACAACAAAGCCCCCGCGAGGCTGGTGACGACCGAGGCCTCCAGAAAAGCCATCCAGTTGTCATCGCCTGACAGGAAGTCGAGCATCATCGGAAACAGCATCATCGCCCCCAGCGTGGCGAGAAGCAGACCAATGATATAACCAACGGGGCGAATATCCAGCATTGCGCAGACTTGAAGCGCGCGAGGCTGGCTGTCAACTCCCTCTCGGTGCTTCTCGCCTACCTGCGCCAGAACGCTGGCAGCAATATCACCATAAACGCCAGCAGGCCCAAGCGGCCGAGCAACATCGCCACCGTCATCACTGCAATCGCACCTTGCGGAAAGTCGATGAAGGTGCCGGTCCGGAGCACCAGCGGGCCGAAACCGTAACCCACATTGCCGAGCGTGGTCCAAACGGCAAAGAGCGCCGAAACCGTATCCACCCCTGTCAACGCCACAGCGACGGTCATGAGCCCCAACAGCAAGATGTAACCGGTAAAGAACAGGATCAAACCGTTAAGCACATCTTCCTCAACCCGACGCCCGTCATATTTGACTGAAGCAACAGTATTGGGACTGGTGATCTGCGCCATATGCGCGCGCAAAGCGGCAAGTGCCACCTGCACCCGAAACACGCTCAGCCCAGCCGCCGAAGACCCGGAACAGGCACCAATGGTTCCGACCAGAAAAGCCACGATCAGCATGAACCCGCCCCAGGCCGGAAAGGATCCGGAAAAAAATCCGGTGCTCGACATTATGGAGGTCAGGTTGAACAGGCTTTGCCTGAAGGCAGGCTCCAGCGGCATATCCGTGCGCGCGACTTGCCAGACGGTCACCATGATCACGGCCACCGCGAGCCAGAGCAGATATGCCCTGACCTGTATGTCGCGCCACAGCGGTTTCGCATCGCCATGCAGCATTTGCACGTAGCGCAGATAGGGCAAAGAGCCCAGCAGCATGAAAACCGTGCCGACATATTCCCCGATACCAGCGTATTTCTGAAAAGACACATCTGACGGAGAGAAGCCGCCCGTTGCAATCGTCGCCGCGCCATTGACGATCGCGTCCAGTGCCGACATGCCAATCAGGCCGTAGCAAACGATGCAGGCCACTGTCAGCAGAAAATAAACCCG
>JBFHGI010000347.1:0-3603 GCA_041583175.1 Pseudorhodobacter sp.
ATGACTCGTCAACTCCCCGTGCTCAGAAAAACACACAAAAATCGGTAAGTTAGGCGCAATTTCGCCGCTTTGATTTGTCGGGATCAGCGAAATCGGGCCGCAATGCCGCAATAGACCCGATTCGCAATCCGAGAAGGCAATACCAGCGCTAAATTTTGTGCAGGTTATCAAGGACCAAACCTGCCTGTTTCGCTGTATCTGACCAAGCTGGAAGCGCCAATCCGGCGCGCCGGGATGCTTCGGCTTTTCCAAGTCGCAAGGCGTGATCGCTTAGCATCAGACCCAATGCATGCGAAAAAGCATCCGGATCGTCAGGTGGTGCCAAGAGGCCCGCATCCTGCGGGACCGTATCGGGGACAGCACCGGTCTGGCAGGTGACAATGGGCAGCCCGTAAGACAAGGCCTCATCAAAGACGATCCCATAGCCTTCAAAGCGGGTAGCGAGGGCAAACAAGGTGGCTGAACTGTAAAGCCGCGCAAGGTCCTGGGCTGGGATACGCCCCACAAAATGCACTCGATTTTGCAGCCCAAGGCTGGCATGCAGATCGGCAAGGAAATGCGCGTGGTCCTCGTCATGCACCCCTCCAACAACAACGGCCTGCCAATCGAGATGCAAAAGTGGCTGTAAGGCGCGCAGCAGGATGTCATGGCCTTTACGCGGGCATTGAATGCCAACAGACAAGATCAGGGGCGGCGCTGATGGGCTGGAGGCTATGAGGGGCCGATCCGTGCCGGGCCGCGCGATTGTGATCCGGTCTGGCGGCACGGCGTAATCTTCTGCCAAGACTGCCGCAGTATGCGGACTTGGCACCAGCACATGGGTGGCTTGGGCCAGATTGTCGCGCTCTGTCGTGAACAACACATCCCGCCTGGCCTGTGTCAGCCCGTTTTCCAGTGCCAGCGGATGGTGAATCATCGCCACAATTGGCGCGCGCATATCGCGCAGAATGGAAGTGTCGATCGACCCATAAACCAACCCGTCCAGAATAAGCGGGCGATCTGGCGGTAAGGCCAGCAAGCGCGTTGCAGCCGCGGCCATGTCGGCCTTCGAAGGATCTGGGAAGCTGGCGCCAAGCTGGATATGCTCAACATCGCGGCCTTGGGCCCGTAGCCCTTCCAGCAGGCGCCGCTCATATATATAGCCCCCCGTCACTGTGTTGATGTCACCTGGAATGGCAAAGGCGGCTTTCTGTAGGGTCATGTCAGTTGCTCTGGTGCGTAAATGCGAAGAACCCGCGCTTCGATTAATCCGACTGCAGCATAGCCAAGTGCCGAAAGCGCCGCGACCACGACGACTGACGCCCAGAGCAAGTCATAGTCTGAAAGCGCGGCAGAAAGGGCCATAAGTGTTCCAAGCCCGATACCGGTTGCAAGCCATTCCACAACTGTCACGGCCAGAACTGCTGCCGGAACTGCCATTCGGGCAGCAGCGAAGAAAGCAGGAAGCATTGCAGGAATTTGCACTCGAACCAACCGTTGAAGCGGGCCCGCGGCGTAGCTGTCGAATATGTCGATCACCTGTCCGGGCGTTTGGCGCAACCCGTGCAGGCAGGCGACCAGCGTCGGGAAAAACACCATGATCGCAACCAGCACGATCGTCCCAGTGGCTCCTCGTCCCAAGAACAGCACAATCAAAGGTGCGGTGGTCACGATTGGAACAGAGCGCAAGCCAATGGCGAGCGGCATCGCCATCCCTGCAATGCGAGGGGAAAGCGTGAATATTGCCGCAATGAATGCGCCTGCCGCCAATCCGGCAAAATAGCCAGGCAAGAGTAATATCGTTGTCTCGGCCAAGGCAGCGCCCAGCCGCGCGCGGGTTTGTATGGCATCCGGGTCCAGAAACAACGCTTGGGCAATGTCTCCCGGTCCTTTGACAAAGAACGGGTTCAGGTCGAAAAGCTGGATGCTGCCCCACCAAAGCAACAGCACAGCGCCAATCACACTTGCCAAGCTTGATATCAGGTGCAAGGCGCCAATGGTGCGGCCGCTACCCACACGGGGTGGGGCAAGGATCATCGGGGGCGCGTCGCGCAGAATGTGCCGTGCCAAGCGGCCGAGGCCGAAATAGGCCAAGACCGCTGCGCCAGTTGCAATCGTGCCGAGCGCCCATGTCATTGCCACGTCAAGGCTGCGCATGGCCTGTATTGTCAACACGCCAATACCACGCTCCGCCCCCGTAAACTCCCCTACCATGGCGCCCAGAATGGCGGCGGGTGCCGCGATTTGCAGCCCCGCGAACAGATAGGGAAGCGATGCCATGACCCGGATATAGCCGAGGTCGGCGATCCTGCCCCGGCCATAGCTGCGGATCAGATCGAACCAAGCGGCAGGGGCGGCCCGCAGCCCCACAAGCACTGGAATAAGCGTGGTATAATAGACAGCAAGCGCCGCCAGTGCGATCTGTGGCCCGTTGCCCGGACCAAGCATAACGCGCAAGATCGGCCCCGTTGCCACCAGTGGCAAACAGAAAACCACCAGCGACACCCCCGTTACGACCCGTTGGCTCACAGGCCATGCAAGTGCCAAAGCTGCCAGTACCACAGCGGCCAGATTGCCGATTAGAAAGCCTGCCAGCGCATTGCCAAGAGTGACCCAAAGCGCCCGCCCCAACAGCTCGTAGTGTCCGAACACATAGGCAACCACCTGCGAGGGCGCTGCTAGCAGGTATGTCCCGGTCAGGTGACGTGCCAACGCTTCCCATCCCAGCAACAGGACCACAAAGCCAAGAAGGGTTGCACGCCTTGCTTCTTTTCGGCGCGGTGCGGTGCTGATGCTGGTTGCGCTCATTGTGCGGCGAGGGGGCGTGCGCGCAGGGCGGCCCCGCGCGAGAGGGCCGCCAGCACCTCATCAACGAGGGCGGAAAAGGCAGCAGAGCGGGCCTCTTCGGTTGCCCGGGGGCGGGCCAGCGGGATAGCGATGTCGGCAAGAATTTCGGCTGGACGCGGCGACAAGACGATTATCCGGTCTGACAGCATGACTGCTTCGGTAACGGAATGGGTGACAAGTATCGTGGTCGTACCGCGCGCCTCCCATATCCGTGGCAGATCGTGGACCAGCTGCTGGCGTGTCAATTCATCTACCGCCCCAAAGGGTTCATCAAGCAACAAAAGATCCGGTTCGGTTACAAGCGCACGCGCTATGGCTGCACGTTGGCGCATGCCACCTGACAGCGCAGCGGGGCGGGTCTCGGCGAACCCCTCAAGCCCGACCAAGGCGATTAGTTGGTCGATCATCATGCGGTTGGCGGGGCGTCGCGCCAGTGCCAAGGCAAGCTCAATATTCCCGCGCACCGTGCGCCACGGCAGCAAGGACGGATCTTGGAATGCCATCGATAGGCCCGCTTGCCGCAACGTCTCGGCAGGGGGGCTGCCGTTGATCATCACATCACCCGCGCTGGGCGCTTCGATCCCGGCAATCATCCGGAGTAGTGTGGATTTTCCACATCCGGAGGCGCCGACAAGCGCCGTCGTTTTACCTGCCTCAAATGCCAGAGTTATCGGCTTTACAGCGACAAGGCCGTTGTCCCAGGTTTTGGCAAGGCCCGTGCAAGACACATGCGGTGCTGATGTGCTGTCATCCTCCATGAACTTCCTCAAGGATCGA
>JBFHGI010000348.1:0-3601 GCA_041583175.1 Pseudorhodobacter sp.
CCTGAAACCGCGGTTTTGGGAGGCGGCGGCGCTGGCGGGGTTCTCGGCTATTTTCTGGCTGCCGTGGTATCTGTTCGCCTTCACCCGCCGCGCCAAGTCCGTAAAGGAAAACGCATGAAACGTCTGATCCAGAAAGGTCTGATGTTCGGCAATCTGGTGGAGGTGTCCTCCCCCGCCTTGATCGAACGCTATAACCGCGCGTTGGAGCATCTGGCGGGCAAGCGCACCAGTCTGACCGATTTCCACATCGATATTTCCGGCTACTCGCCCGAAATTGGCGACGAGCTGGGCGATGACCACTACCTCAACCCCAATGGGTGCAACCGGCAGTTCATCCTGCTGACCACGGCACAGAAATCGGCGCCTTTGCTGAATGTCACCTTTTCCACCTCTCGGGGCGTTTTGCGCCAGTTCATCGAGGCGAACGAGGCGCAGCTTTTTGCCCTGACCGCCCGCGATGCCGTGGCGGGGGAGTTGTTCAACAGCATTTATGAAGTGTCCAGCCCGTCGCGTCTGTTGGATATCCGCCGCATCACGATCGAGGCGGATACGATTGGCGGCCATGTTGCCGATGCGGGCAAGCTGGCGCAAAAGATCGACCAGTTCCGGCGGGAGCCGAATGGTTGGCGCGATGATGTGCTGATTGCCGAGATGATCGGGCTGGCCAAAAAGACCGGCGATGTGACGCGGGTGCCGATTTCCTTGCCGAAAATGGCGTTCGAGCAGGCGAATTTCTGGACCTCGCATTTCGGCGGGCTTTATGTGTTTCGCGACACCAAAACCCCTGCCGTGATCTCGGTGCTGCCCAAAGCCTCGCTCGGGGCGATGCCGAAGATCGAGGTGATGGACCTGACCAACCGCAACCATATCGCCGATTGGTTGGAAAAGAACGGGCTGGTGGAACCCATCGTCAAGGCGCGTGGGATGGATAGCGCCGCTGTGCTGCGGCAGAAGATGGATTTCATTTTGGTCGAGGCGGCGGATGCGCTGAACCTTGATCTGGGCAATGCCACGCGCAACGATTTGCGCAAGATCGCGCAGCGGCTTGGCGCGTCTTTGCCGGATGAATTCCTTGGCCTCGCGCGGCTTTTGGCATGGGTCGAGGGCGGGGGCGACTGGCCGCGCATTACCTCTGAACATCCTGCCTATTTCTACACGCTGCGCTCGCGCCCGCATGCCGACCGCGATCTGGTGAACATGCTGCTGAGCCAGCTTGCGCCCTTGGATGTGCGGCAGATGTTCATCACCCATAAAGAGCTGTTCTACGCCAGCTATGCGGGCTGGTCCGACCGCAAGCGCGGATATGTTGCCGATTTTCTGGAACGCGAGTATCAAGTAGACAAGGCTGGCGCGCGGGCGGCCCTGTTCGGCGGAGAGCCGGGCATGGATGAGGCCGAGCGCCCCGAACCGAAACCAGCCCCCAAGATGGTTGACCTGGTCGGCCCTTGGGGCGCCGTGCGAAAGGCACGCCGATGATTGCGATGTTCCGACTTGCGTTGTTTGGCCTTGCCGGCATGACGATCATGTATTTCCTCGTCAGCATCTATTCCCGCTCTACCCAGCGGGAGGAACTGGAGAAGGCATGGGATGCCGCCCAAGGCCCGGGTGATCGGGAGGAATTTATCGCCGCAGGCATGGCCGCCTATGAAAAGGGTTTGCGCAAGAAACTGATCTGGTTGGTCTATGTCATCCCGACGCTGGCCGTGCTAGCTGCCATCTATCTGCTGAATTTCGCCTGAGGATACGCCAATGCGCTATGTAAAATGGACTTTATTCACGATTGTCGCTGTGCTTCTGGTGTCATTCTTTCATTACACGCTGCCGCAGCATGATATCGTACGCATCGTCGGCACCGAGAACCGCCGTATCGACTTTGGCGAAAACTCTTTCTTCTGGGCCTCGCCCGATGTCGGCACTTCGGCGGGCACCAACCGCGATGTGCGGTTCATCAATGCCGAAAGGCCGAATGGCCGGATCATCGTGTACCGTAATGAAGACACGGGCTGGGGCTGGCCGCCGTATTTCAAGCTGGACAGTTCCAATCTTCAGGCGGAATCGCAGGCGCTGGTTTCGACCGACAAGGCCAATCCTGTCTGGGTGTCGGTGACGCATTATGGCTGGCGCAACGAGTTTTTCACCATCTACCCGAATGCGATCACCGTGACGCAGGTCGAGGGGCCGGATGTGCGGATCATTCCGTGGTTCAACATCCTGTTCTTCATTTTCCTCGCGATTATTCTGGTCATGCTGTGGCGGATGTGGGCGCAATTCCGCGAGCGCACCATCGACCCCGCGCTGGAAAGCATTGGCGACACCATTGACGAGGTGGACGCCCGCGCGGACGGGCTTTGGGCGCGGTTCAGGGCCTGGTTGGCGACATGGACGGGCAAGCCCCGCCGTTAAAGGGCCGCTTTCGCCCGCTATGAATAGTCTGGTTCGGTATTTGATAAGGGGTAGGCGCTATGGATGGTTGGGAAGCACTGGCGATTTTGATCGGGCTTGTCGCGGTATTCAGCGTCCTTGCGGTGCCGTTCCTGCTCGTGTCGCATATGGCGCTGAAAGCCAAGGTTCGCGATCTGGAACAGTTGGTGCTGCGCGGGGTTACCGCGCCGCAAGCCGCGCCCCGGACTGCGCCACCTCCCCGGCCAGCGAGTGCGGAAACCACTGCCGCTGATCCGCAGCGCAGCCCGTCCGATGCGCAGCCCCCGTTGCAGCCTTGGAAACCGAAACCGGAGGCAGCGCGCCCGCCCCAACCACCAGAGCCAGAGCGTGAAACCCCTGCCGCCTTTGTGTTCAAAGCCGATCTGATCGACAAGCTGACGGCGTGGCTGCGCGAGAACTGGGTGCTGGCCATTGCTGCGGCATCGCTGGCGCTGGCGGGTGTGTTCATGGTGCAATACGGCATCGAGAACGGTTTGATCACACCGTTCTGGCGCGTCATGGGGGCGATTGCCTTCGGTGCGGCGCTGATTGCGGGTGGCGAATATATCCGGCGCAAAGGCGGGGATGAGCAGGACGATGGCGATGCCGTCGGGGCGACCAGGCATCTGCCCTCCACACTGTCGGGGGCTGGGATTATCGTGCTTTATGTGGCCGTGTTTTCCGCCCGCGCGCTTTATGATCTGATCGGGCCGCTGACCACGCTGATCGGGCTTGCGGGTGTTTCGGCCGTGTCCTTGGTGCTTGGCTGGTTTTCCGGGCCGGTGCTGGCGGCTGTGGGGATATTGGGCGCGACACTCGCGCCCTTTGTGGTGGGCAGCAGTTCCAACAACTCGTGGATGGTGCATTACTATCTGACCCTGATCGCACTGACGGCGCTGGGGGTGGATACGATCAAGCGTTGGGCCTGGGTTTCGGCTTTGGGCTTGCTGGCGACCTTGGGCGGAAACGCCTTGCTATACGCGGCCAAAGGGGCGGATCTGCATTTCATCGCGGCCACTCTGATCATCGCTTTCGGTGCCTACACCATACCAGAGCGCGGGTTGATTCCGCGCCAATCCGGTGCCTCCTTGCTGGACGCGATCTGGAGCCGTGGCAAAATCCGGCCGGAGTTTCCGACCCGTCTGACACTTGGCACCACGTTGGCGGCCACGGCTGCGGC
>JBFHGI010000349.1:0-3599 GCA_041583175.1 Pseudorhodobacter sp.
GGAAGGTCAACCAGATAGCGTTCTGCGCCCAAGGCGAAATAGTTGATTTCTTGCGTGCGCCCGGGTGTGTTCGAAGCCCGCGCAAGGCTTTTGCGACCTGTTAGCGCATTGATCAGACTAGATTTTCCGACATTGGATCGCCCGGCAAAACAAACCTCGATCCGGTCTGCGGTTGGCATGCCCGACATGGCAACTACGCCTTTTACAAAGTCTACAGGGCCAGCGAAAAGCAACCGTCCCGCTTCGCGCGCGGTGACTTCAGGCTCTTCGGCGATGGGAAAGCGAAGCGGCGTCACAGCAATATTCCTTTGTCTTGCAAAGCGATTTCACCACCTTGTACCACCTCGGCATAAACGCCAAAATCCTGATGGCCATAAACCGATTTCAGAGTGCCAAGCGTATCAGCATCAACCCTGCCGGTTTCCGGATTTGTCATCGTAGCACGGCAGCGTGTAATGCGTTCTTTTATGCGGAGCACTGCGGTGCCAATCTGCAAATCGCGACCGATCCAGTTAAATTCTTCAAAGGCTTGCCCACCCGCCAACCAAAGATTCCCTCGAAACCTGTCTGCGGACAGCGGGGTGCCCATGTGGTCAGACAATGCATCGAGCGACGCTAGCGTGAGAATGGAAACCGACGGGAAATCGCTATCCGTCATGCCGCGTCCCGCCGAGACAATCTGCTTGGGCTGCGCGCGATCTGGTGGCGAAAGCGGTTCTATCCAGTCCAGGAAGGCAGGTAGATCGTCCGGCTCATCAGGGGCAAAGCTCAGGTCAGGCCGGTCGGGGTGGCGCAGTGTCACCTTGTCACCGGCCAGTGTTGCAGTGATAGCCATCAATTGCGGGGCTTTGGCGCCGCGATGGAAGTTATTGCAAGGATTCCAGCCTTCGACCAGCTTTGCCGCCTCATGTGCAACGGCCCAACGCCGATCACCGGGCAGGCAGGCCCCTGCCGAAAGCAGAACGGACGCGAGATCCTCGCGTCCGTGTGCCTTGATCGGGTGGCGGCAGATTCGGGAAAGCCGAAGCGTCATTTCTTACCCGACTTCTTGACCGGGGTTGCCGCCGCCGGCTTGCGTTTGAAGCTGGCCTTGATGTTGCCAAAGATATCTGGCGTATGGCCGTGGCTTTTCATAATCGCAAATTGCTGCGTGAAGGTGATCACGTTGTTGGTGATCCAGTAAACGACCAATCCGCTCGCAAAGCTGCCCAGCATGAACATAAAGACCCACGGCATCCAGGCAAAGATCATCGCTTGTGTGGGCTCTGTCGGTGTCGGGTTCAGCTTTTGCTGCAGCCACATCGAAATCCCTAGCAACAAAGGCAATACGCCGATGAAGATCAGAGCGAGAATGGAGCCCGGCTCCGGCGTGCCCCATGGCAGCAATCCGAAGAGATTGTAGATCGAGGAGCTGTCCGGTGCGGACAGGTCGTTCAACCAGCCGAAGAACGGTGCGTGGCGCAATTCCAACGTTACAAAGATCACCTTATACAGAGAGAAGAAGATCGGGATCTGGATCAGGATGGGCAAGCAGCCCGCCGCTGGATTGACCTTTTTCTCTTTGTAAAGCGCCATCATATCTTTCTGGAGCTTTTGCTTGTCTTCACCGGCACGCTCTTTCAGCGCTTCCATTTCCGGCTGCAATTCCTTCATCCGTGCCATCGAGACATAAGATTTATAGGCCAGCGGCAGGACGAGCGCCTTGAGCAGGAATGTCAGCGCGATAATGGCGAGACCCATGTTGCCGATATGGGCGTTCAGCCAATGCAACACCGCAAAAATCGGTTTGGTGAAGAAGAAGAACCAACCCCAATCGATAGCGTCGATGAAGCCGCCTACGCCACCCTCGTTCTGGTAGGCGCGCAGCGTTTCCCATTCTTTTGCACCTGCAAACAGCCGCGATTCCGCGGCGATCGTCGCACCAGGCGCTACTGTAAGAACGGGCTGGCGCGTTTCAGTCTGGTAAATATCAGCGCCGGGAGCATATTTGGTGACTGCGGTAAAGGGCTTGCCTTGCTCGGGGACGAGAGCTGTCATCCAGTATTTGCTGGTGAAGCCGATCCAGCCGTTTTCGGTGGCTTGAACAACTTCGGCCAGGGCGGCTTCGCGATCAACCAGTGGAAGTTTGGTTGCGTCTTTGTAATCAACCTCTTCCAGAACGCCATCGGTGCGCAGAACAATCCCCTCATGGCTCAAGTAGAACCCTTCGAGATCGGCCGGCAGGCCATGGCGCGCGACGATGCCATAAGGCGCAAGGCTGACCGGGGCAGTGCCCTTGTTTTCGACGCTTTGCGCAACATTGAACATGTAACGGTTATCGACGGAGATCACGCGCTGGAAGACAAGACCTTTGCCATTGTCCCATTGCAAGGTGATCGGCGTTTCCGAAGTCAGGGCGTTGTCACCGACTTGGGACCACAGCGTATTTGCACCCGGCACATCTTCAAACCCTAGTGCACCGGCGGGAAGCCAGCCGTAAAGCGCATAATAGGGGTGGGGTTTGCCGATTGGTGACAGCAGGGTCACGATATCCGAGGTTGGTTCGATGGTGACTTTGTAATTCTTCAGCGCAAGATCGTCCAAACGGCCGCCGAGCAGCGAGATAGAGCCCTTAACGCGGTCCGTCTCAATCGCCACGCGGGGCGCGTTTGCCGGTGTGGGGGCCGCTGCGGTGGCAGAGTCTCCTGTTGCCGTGGCCGCGGGGGGCGTTACAGCTTCATTTGTCGTCGCCACAACTGCGGGGGCATTCGGATCAACTGCCGGTTCTTCGGGGGGGAAAAGCACAAACCAAACCAGAATCACAAGGAAACTGAGTACGGTTGCAAGGATGAGATTTTTGTTCTGATCGTCCATCTGGGACCAACACCGTTCCTGTTCTGGGTCAGCGGTGGTTCAACGATAGGGGGCCGCAAAGGTCAAGGCCTTTTCCCTCGAATTGGCAGTTTGGCCCCCGAATACCTTTGCAATTTCTGGTTATCGGCACCTTGGACCGACATATGGTCGCAGGCCCTGCCGCTTCGATCCCGAATCTTCTCTGGTTCAAACTCGGGGCGCGCGTGCCCTGATCTTTGGCGGTGCCGCGCGGTTCGCTTGATACTGGCTGATCCAATGCGATGTGTCGTCAAATGGCATCGGCCGCGCGAATAGATAACCTTGCACATGGCCGCAGCCCAATTGAGCCAGCATCGCATGCTCGCCTTTCGTTTCAACCCCTTCGGCCAATGTTTCGAGCCCCATCCGTTCTGCCAATGAAAGGATGCCGGCCACCAGTTTTTGCTGCTCCTGATCCTCATCCACTTTCATCACGAAACTGCGGTCGATCTTGATTCGCCGCACGGCAAAGCGGCGGATATTGGTGATGGAGGCATGACCCGTGCCGAAGTCATCCAGATCAATGCCGCAACCGAGTTTTGCAAGGGCTGAAATGGTGTGGACGATCACGTCATTGTCCGTCTCGGCGATAACATTCTCCAGTATTTCGATACACAGGCGATCGGGTGTCAGGACAAAACGGTCCAACTCCCATTTCAGCTTTTCTGCAAGGCGCGGGTTCCGCAACTCTCCAGTCGAAAAATTAACGCCGACATTGGGCACGTGCA
>JBFHGI010000350.1:0-3560 GCA_041583175.1 Pseudorhodobacter sp.
CACAGTCAGGCCCGCGGCCTCGATCATCTGTTGCGCGAGATCGCGGATCTTCACAGGTTCGCCCATATCGAGGACAAACACATCGCCACCGCCGCTGCCGTCCGAGAATGACCCGGCCAGCAAGACAAGCTGCGCCGCTTCAGCGAGCGTCATGAAATAGCGGGTAACGTCTTCATGGGTCAGGGTTACGGGGCCACCTTTTGCAATCTGCTCTCGGAACAGCGGAATGACGGAACCGGAAGACCCAAGGACGTTGCCGAACCTGACCATCGAAAACACGGTGCCTTGGGACCGCTTCGCGAGATCTTGCACGACCAGTTCGGCCAACCGCTTTGATGCCCCCATGACATTTGTCGGACGCACTGCCTTATCCGTTGAAATCAAAACGAATTTGCGGACCCCTGCTTCATTGGCCGCATCGCCGAGCGTTCTGGTCCCAAGGACATTGTTGGCCAACCCTGCGATCGGGTTCGCCTCAACCAACGGGACATGCTTGTAGGCTGCCGCGTGGAATACGATCTCGACCTTGTGTTCGGTCATTACCATCCGCGCCATCCGGCTATCCGTGACCGAACCGAGCACCGCCACTATTCGGGTTCCTGTGCCTTTGGCCAGGTCGGACAGCTTGCGTTCAATCGTGTAAAGGGCAATCTCGCTGACTTCGAACAGCACAATACAGGCAGGCTTACTGGCCAGAAGCTGGCGGCACAGCGCAGAGCCGACAGACCCGCCGGCGCCAGAGACAAGCACATTTCTGCCCTGATAAGCCTCCCCCCCCAATGGCATCCCGTTCTCAACCTGGGTCCGGCCCAGAAACTTGTCGGGTTCCACTGGTGTCAGGGTATCGACAAGACGTTCCACCCCGACAATCTGGGCAAAGGACGGCACGGACATCACCGTCAGCCCCATGATTTGCAGACGGCGTGCAATCTGGGCCAGCTTGGGGGCGGGAACCGATGGCATCGCCAGCAGGACGCGATCGATTTCCAGCCGGGCCGTCAGTTCAGCGATCTGGGCCGAGCTATAGATGCGCAGCCCGCCTGATGACATCGAATGCAAAGCCGGATTGTCATCCACGAAAGCCACCGGAAAGATACTGTCATGCGTCCGCAATGCCGCGACGAGTTGCATACCGGTGCGGCCCGCGCCGTATATCAGAACTCTCCGACGCGGCTGTCCGGCCCGCAACACCCACATGAGCGTGTGCAGCATCATGTAGCGCGCACCGACCGCAAACAGAAAAAAGATGAGCCCGAACAGAATGATACCCAGCCGGGACATATACATTGGGGTCAGGCTGACTATGACCGTGAAGGACATGGTAATCAGCGCGGCCATCACGCCTGTCCGCAAGATGCCCCTGGCTTCGTAGGAATTCAGTTTGATGTTCGGCATTCTCAACAAAACCGAGAACGTGCCCGCAAGCCCCGCAAGCACAAGAAACGTAGGCCAGTTCCGCTCGAAAAAGGCCAGATCGGGAAGCGAGTTGTAAAGGATCGTGGTTGCCAGCAGAAAGGCCGCAGGGGCCAGGACAACATCAACAAGCGCAAGAAGAAACTTCTTTTGCGCTCTCGACAATCTGTCAACCAGCTTGAAAAGCGACGGTCTCAGGAAAGGCATCTGTGTCCCCATACTAAGTCAAATCTCTAACACGGTTCTGAAAATGGGATGCGCAAAAAGAGCCTTGTTGCCACTCATGGCGTTGTAGCGGAAGATCGGCATTGAAACAAGGTAACGCGGCGCGAGGAGCCCTTTATTGACGGGTTTTCGCCTACTGTCCTCTGGCAGGCCGGATTGCATTGCTATTCCTTTGGTTGTGTCGATGAAAACGGCAGGTCTTGCTGACGCAAGTTTCCGATTGTTGTTTGCAACGCCCCGTCGCGCATCGCTATGTACAGGGCGCACTATATTCTCGCGCTTAAATCCAGGGGGCCACGATGACAAAGCCGACACTGCTCGCGATTGGCAGCTACAGCGATTGGGATACTCAAGAACTGCAATCTGCCTTCAATTTGTTAAAAATTCCTTATGTTTCTGGGTTGGAGACGATAGAGGCGGATCTTCGCAACAAGGTGAAAGCGGTTGCCTACAAAGGCCATCATCCCTTTGGCGAAACGGCGATGGATCTGCTGCCCGCTCTGGAGCTCATCGCGAATTATGGTGTGGGCTATGACGCAATCGACGTTGACGCTGCCACCCATCGCAACCTGCGCGTAACCAACACGCCGGATGTTCTGAATGATGATGTGGCTGACCTTGCCGTGGGTATGCTCTTGGCTTTTGACCGCAACATGTTCGGCAATGCGCAATGGCTGGCGCGGGGGGATTGGTCGGAAAAGGGCGATCCGCCGCTGGCGCGCAAGTTCAGCGGTGGGCGTGCGGGGATCATGGGGCTAGGCCGGATCGGGCGCGAAATCGCGGACCGGTTGGCAGCCTTCAAGATGGAAATACACTATCACAGTCGTAGCCCGAAGGACACGCCCGAGGGCTGGGTCTGGCATGCCACACCCGAGGCGCTGGCAGAACACTCCGATTACCTGGTTGTCGCTTTGGTGGGAGGCAAGGAGACGGAAGGCTATGTCTCGCGCGCGGTTATCGGCAAACTCAGCCATGATGCGGTGATCGCCAACATCTCGCGTGGGTCGACCATTGACGAGGCGGCCTTGCTGGATGCCTTAGAGGCGGGGCGTATTCGCGGCGCAGCGCTGGATGTGTTCCGCGAAGAACCGCAACTGGATGGGCGGTTTCTGAGGCTCGACAATGTTTTGTTGCAGCCGCATCAGGGGTCAGGCACGGTGGAAACGCGAAAGGCCATGGGGGCCCTTCAGCGCGCGAATATCCGCGCGCATTTCGAAGGCAAACCATTGTTGACGCCTGTCAACTGACAGCGCGCCTCACGGTACGGCCCATTGCAGAATCCACAAGCTGCCCATCCCAAGGACAATCGCCCAGATCACGCCCAACCGCCAACCCGCAGCCAGCGCGGCCAAAGCGGCCAACATGCGCAGCGGGTCGAACTCTCCGCCTTGGGAGGCTGGCCAAAGGATCATGGGCGTGACGAGGGCGGGCAGCACTGCAACCCCGACATAGCGCAGGTGGGTCAACAGCCAATCGGGCAACTGCCGCCCGCCCAACAGACCTAGAAAGGAAAACCGGATCAGATAGGTTCCGACGCCCAGCACCAGCGTCACCAGCCAAAAGGTCGTGTTATCAATCATATATCACCCGCTCTCAAGGCGCGGGCGCGGCGCTTTTGCCAGAATTCAACCTGCGCTCCGGCCAGCATGGCAAGCAACGCGGCGACGATCAGGCCGAAGTTCCACGGCAAGCCCGCGAAGAGGATCGCAGCAACAATCGAAACCCCCGCCGCCACGATATGAGGCAAACTGCGCAGCATGGGCGCAAACAACGCGATGAAGCAGATCGGCACCGCGAAATCAGGGGACAGCGAGGCGGGCACCGCCTTCCCCAGCAATGCCCCCAGAAAGGTGCAGATATACCAAGGCAGGCAAACAACCGTGATGCAGCCGAAATAATAGCTGACCTTTTCATCAAGCGGC
>JBFHGI010000351.1:0-3559 GCA_041583175.1 Pseudorhodobacter sp.
CCGCGAATTTGGCATCGCCCGCGCCCATCAGCCCTGCTGAAGTTGCGACGAATCCGGCGAGCAGCACAATCGCCAGCAAGGCCCATCCCCAAGCCCAGATTTTCAGAGGAAAGATGAACAGTCCGACCAGCAAATAGACAACCGCCAAGGCTATGACGGCCTTGTTGGGGATTTTCATGAATTTCATATCCGACCACGCGACCCAGATCGCGATGGGGAGCGTGAAAGGCAGAAACCACAGCAAGGCGCTGGCTGCGACTGGCATCAGTTTGTCACATTTGCATCAAGCGCGGCGAGCGACCGGACAGCCGCTTCGAAATGCTGCGGATGGGTGTCGATGGCTTCCTGGAGCAAGCCTTTGCCAATCCGCACATCCCCTTGTTTGATCGCGGCAAGGGCAAGCGTGTGCAAGAGTTGCGCCCGCTCGGTCTGGGTCATCTTGATGACGGGCAGGTCGTATTTGCGCTGTGCGCCGCGCGCCAGAACGAGGTTGTTCTTGGCGGTGAAAAGCTGCGGGTCATAGGTGATCGCGTCATGGAACAGCTTTTCCGCCCCTGCGAAATCGCCGCGCGTCAGTTTGGAATAGCCCCAGTTGTTGTAGACGCCAGCGGGGGTGGTCGTCAGCCCTACCGCGACCTCATAAAAGCTGTCTGCTTTCTTCCAGTTCTTGTTGCTGTCCGCGACCATGGCTTCCAGCTTGTAACGCTCGAACGTCTCAAACGTGGGCGGGATCTTGTTCAGCTCTGCCTCGGCGCGTTTCCATTCATTGGAGCGGATAAGCGCATCGGCATAGGCAACGCGGTCTTCATTCGTTGCAGCCGGGTCCTTGAGCACCTCTGCCCAAACGCTTGCCGCCTCTTGCGGTTGCTGCGCGCGCACCAATGATTTGGCCAAACCGCGTTTAATATCAACGCGGTCGGGGTTCTCGGCAGCGGTCTTGCGGAAATAGGCCACCGATTCATTGGGGTCGCCCACTGTCAGCATGATGTCATTCAGATTTGATTCATCAATGACGTTGACCGCCTTCATAGCGCGGTTCACTTCGGCATCGGACGCCTTTTGGCAGGCGGACAAAGCAACGGTGCCGCCAAGGCACAGCGCTAGGAAGACAGGGTGGCGCATTTTGCGTCCTTTTTACTGCTCGGTACTGCCAGACCTCACAGCGACGAAAGCAGGACATATTGTCCCTGATCCCGCCGCACCAAGGCAAAGTCATGGCTTTGTGCCTCATCATCATACACAGCCGCATTGCTTCGTGCGATAGCCAGACGAAGATTTTCGCGAATTGAGTCTGAACTGCCACTATCCAATGCGAATGCCTGCTGGAAAACGCTGCGCGCTTCGCCCAGATTGCCTTTTTCCATCAGGACAACGCCAAGGTTGTTATGGGCGGGCACAGATTTCGGGTCGGCCTTGACCGCGCGTCGCAGCAAAGTTTCGGCTTGGCCCAGACGCCCGAGCCGCAGGTTCACCGACCCCAGGGCTGAAAGTACATCGGCGGTCATGCCCTGTTCGCCTGCGGCCCGCAAATAGGCGCGCAGCGCCAGGTCATATTCCCCCGCTTCCATCAGACGGTGACCGACGAGCAAACCATCCACTCCTTTTTCGCTGGCGTCCACAGCCGGTGGTGCATTGCGCGCGACATCGGCAGGCGAAAGGCCGCCCGTCGATTGACAGGCGGCCAGAAGGGATATTCCCGCGACAAAACCAAGCGCGCGTAGCGTCGTCATTCGTGTTTTCAGCCCCCGCCGAGCGTTTTCGAAATTCCGTGCACCGAAGGCCCGATCAGGATGATCATCAAGGGCGGAACGGTGAACATCATTGTGCCAAGGGTCAGCTTTGTCGGCAACTTATTTGCCTTCTCTTCGGCCCGCATCACGCGTTTATCTCGCATTTCGGCAGAATAGACACGCAAGGCTTCGGCAATCGATGTCCCGAAGGTGGCGGATTGCACCAGTGTCGTGACGAAAGAGGAAACATCGGCAATCCCCACGCGGTCCGACATATCTTTCAACACTGCCACACGTTCCTTACCGGCTTTCACTTCATGCGCAACCGTGTCGAATTCGTCAGCCAATGCGGGATAACCGGCACGGCTTTCCTTGGCGATGCGCAGGATCGACTGGTCAAGCGATTGACCGGCCTCGACGCAGACCAGCATCATATCCAAAGCATCCGGAAAACCCGAGACGATTTCTTCCTGACGTTGCTGGATGCGACGCTGCACCCAGTATTGCGGCAGGTAATAGCCGGCAGCACCGGGCCCGATCGTGCAGATTACCATCATTTGTGTCGTCACTTCGGCCTGCGTCTGGGCGAAGAGCGTGTAAGCCACACCCAGGATCAGGAAGCCGATGCCCAGCACAAGCTGCGCAAAGTGGAACAACTGCACCGCGTTTTTCGCCCGGTAGCCCGCGCGATGGAGTTTCAGCCGCGAAGCCGACATTTCCTCGGCATTCTGCGGTTCAAGGAAGGTGGAGAACTTTTGCAGCTTGTCTCCGGCCCCGCCTTTCGAGCCCATGCGCAAGCCCTGTTCCTTAGGGGATTTCTGCGAATCCCGCTGGGATTTCAACTTCTCGAAAGGTTCAGGCTTTTTCTTCAGCATGGTCGGCAGGGTGAGAAGGACCAAAACCAGCCCCAGCCCTCCGATGATGAAAAGCGGACCCATGGGGCCAAGCCTTTCGACAAGCATTTGGTTGATCGTATCAAGCATATCGCCCGAGCCCCTTAAACTTTGATATTGACCATGATCTTCATGAAAATCACGTTGACCACGAGAAGGACGCCAACGACGAGAGCTGCCGGGATGAAGGCCGCGGTATCTTTCACGTCGTCATAGTAGTTTGGCTGAATGATCTGGATCATGATCAGCGCGCCAATCGGGAAGCCCGACAGGAACATCCCAGACCATTTCGCTTCGGCCGTAATGGCACGCACGCGGCGAAACAGTTTGAAACGCGCGCGGATCACTTGCGACAGACCGTGCAGAATTTCCGCGAGGTTGCCGCCAGAGGTTTGCTGAATGGTCACCGCCACGGCCAGAAAGCGCAAATCCTGGCTGTCCATCCGCTCGGCAAATTCCTTTAGGCTTTCGGCGACATCCCGCCCATAGGCGGCTTCGTCCGCAATCATGCCGAATTCAGTTCCCAGCGGGTCGGCCACTTCGCGCGAAACGATGGCAATGGCCGATGAGAACGGATGCCCGACACGAAGCGAGCGCACCATGAGTTCGACCGCATCCGGAAGCTGTTCATCCATCAGGTCCATGCGCTTCTTGGCTTTGCGCGCGACCCAAGTGTAAACACCGCCAATGCCCATCGCGACAGCGATCAGTGCCCGCACCGCAGGCTCGGCATTGGTGCCGATGGTCAGGCCCAGGAAGGAAAACACCGCAAGCCCGGCCATGATCATGATAAGTTGCTGCGGGGAAAAGGCGATATTGGCCTTTTGTGCCTTGGTCGCAAGAATGGAGTAGAGCGGGATACCGCGGGCCTTCATGTGCTGGCCCATCTCCTTGCGAAGTTGTTCCAGTACCTGCTCGCGATTGCCGGATTTTTCC
>JBFHGI010000352.1:0-3533 GCA_041583175.1 Pseudorhodobacter sp.
AGCGCCGCCGAGCCCAAGGGTTCAAACCGCGGCGGTGGCAGATCTGAAGCACCGATGAACAGAACGATGGCCCCCGCAACCACAGCCGCAGAAAGTAAAAGATCGGCAAATGCCTTGCGGCTAAGACCCGGCATATCGACTGTCTCCTGAAAGGTGGCGGCGAAGGGCGTGGGAGCGGACTGGACTCGCGGGCCCGCTCCGAAGGCAGTTTACTTGATCGTCGCTGCGACTTCTTGCAGGGCCGCCAATGTTTTCTTGGCATCGGCCATCGCCTCTTCCCCGCCGACCCAATAGGGTTCCAGCGTGTTGTTGCGGAAGTAGTCGACGATTTCCGGGTCTGCCATCGCCTTTTCCAATGCGCCTGCCAGGGCAGCCACAGTTTCATCCGGTGTATCGGCGGGGGCAAGCCACCAGTTCGGGTTGGCCCAGTTTACGTCATATCCGAGTTCCGATGCGGTCGGGACATCCGGCATTTCGGGCAAACGCTCGCGGCCAAAGTAGACCAGCGGCCTCAACCCTTCTTTCTGCGCAAGATACTCCGACGCGGCAAACAGCGCGATATCGGCATTGCCGCCCAAGATCAGGCGCAGGCGGTCTGCGCCGCTGTTGGCGGTGACGTAGCGGGTCTCAAACCCTGCCGCATTCGCAAACATGCCGCCCACGAAATGCGGAATCGTGCCGATGCCGATCGCCTCGACCAGACTGCGCGGATTGTCCTTCAAGTGCTGGATCAGTTGCTCAATCGTCTGAAACTCGCTATCAGCACTGACCGCCCAGATCGGGCTGCCCCCACCCGTATAGCCAATCGACTTGAAATCATCGACGCCGAAATCACCCAGCTTCATGGCCTCGGCGATCAAGAGTTGATGGTGCCAGTGCAGGATCGTGTGACCGTCCGGTTTACCCCGCCGCATGAGTTGCACGGCGCTTGCCCCTGCCCCACCATCAGAATTCACGATAACCATCGGTTGCGACAGCCAGTTATTCTCCTTGATCTTGTCGGCCATCATGCGGGCCACAACATCGGTGCGGCCTCCCGGCTTGAATGGAACGATAATTCGAATGGGTTCGCTGGGGAAATCCTGTGCGGCTGCGCGGGTTGCTGACATTGGTCCAACAGGCCCAAGCAACCCCACACCCAAGGCCAAAACCACGGCGCCAGTGAATCGACTGGTGAAACTTCCAATCTTCCTAATAATCATTGTCTTTGTCTCCTCCCAGAGCGGTGAACGCTTGCATTCCACTGGTACAACCAATAAGGCTGAAATCCAGAACTGTCTAGACCAATATTCAGACAAACAGATAGCAGGATGGACCAATGGGCCCTTCGCAACCCGATATTGTTATGATCATGACGGATCAACATGCCGCGCGGATCATGGGCTGTGCGGGGGATGATTTTGCCCAAACCCCTGCGCTGGACCGGTTGGCGGCGCGGGGCCTGCGGTTTGAAAACTGCTACTGCCCCTCACCGCTTTGCGTGCCGTCGCGTATGGCCTTCCTGACCGGATTGGAGCCCCATCACTCCGGGGTGTTGAGCAATGACAATTACTTGCCCTCGGATATACCGACCATCGCCCACGCGCTGGCTTGTGCAGGCTATGATTGCCACCTTGTCGGGCGCATGCATTTTTACGGCCCGGATCAGACGCACGGTTTTTCGCAGCGCCCCATCGGGGATATCGGTGCAAGTTATCCCGGAGGCACAGCGCCAGACATTGGGGATCTGACCAACGGTCGAGGCAATCGAGGGCCGGAGCTGGCGTTTTCCGGCGCAGGGGAGACATCTTACCAAGCCTATGACCTCGCGGTGGCAGCTGAGGCCGAGCGCAGCCTCGCCGCACTGAAAGAGCAACGCGCGAGGACGGGAAAGCCGTTCTTCTTACTGATCAGCCTGTTTTGCCCGCACCCGCCCTATATTGCCCGCCGCAGCGACTTTGAGGAGTTCGAGACTGTCCTGCCTGGCCCGCGATTGCCGCAACCTGAACAGGAACACCCATCCATCGCCGCTTGGCGCAAAGCGGGCCGCACTGCCGAGATTTCTGATGCGGCCAGAAAAAAAAGCCGCGCTGCCTATTACGGTTTGGTGCGGATGGTGGATGACATTGTCGGACGCATTGCAGCGGCTTTGGAGGGGCGGGAAAATACCGTGACAATTTACACTTCTGATCACGGTGAAAGCCTTGGCGAGAGAGGGCTCTGGTGGAAAAGCACGATGTATGATGAAAGTGCCAAGGTGCCACTGATCATCCGCGCACCAGATCTTCCAAGTGACGAGATAGATCAACGCGTCGTCAGCCTGATGGACCTTTCCGCCACGATCCTGAGATGGGCAGAAGCAGAAGCCTTGCCGGGGCATATTGGCCGCGATTTGCGCGACTTGGATGACTGGCCGGACACAATCACCAGCAGCTATTACGGCGGACTGATGAATATTGAGATCAATGATATCCGGCACCGCATGATACGGGATGGGCGTTACAAATTGATGTGGTTCGATGGCGCGCCGCCGTTGCTATTTGATCTACAGGCAGACCCAGACGAGTTGCACGATTTGTCTCAAGACCCAAGTCATGCCGAAAGACTGTCCCATCTGACAAGGAAGCTCCAGGCGAGATGGTATCCGAAGGCGATCGCCGCGGCGCAAGGGATCAATGCCAAGCGTGTTTCCGTCATCCGTGACTGGGTGCGCAAGACCAACCCGCCGGAACCAATGCGATGGGTGGACCCGGACAAGAGGCGAAACCGTTACGAGTAAGATTGCACCCTTGATTTGGCCGCTAGGTTACCGCGTCATCCCAGACAATACGAAAGCCCATATGCGTGGTTGCGCTATCAGGTGAATTGCCGGATCGTGCAGCGATGCGATAACGATAGCAATAGCTGCGGTGGCACAGGAAAGAGCCCCCTTTTGAAAGCTTATAGCCTTTCATTCCGGCCAATCGCACGGCGACATCCTTACGCAGGGATTTGATTTTGAACGGCTCGCCTGTCCATTCCCACACATTGCCAACCATGTTGTAAAGGCCGTAACCGTTCGGCGCAAAAGATTGCGCAGGTGCGGTGGTTGCAAAGCCGTCTTTGCAAAGGTTTGTTTGCGGGAATTTGCCCTGCCAGATATTGCAGGGAAAGTTTTCAACATCATCTGGTTCAAGGTTTCCCCAAGGAAAACGCACATCGCCCAATCCACCACGCGCGGCATGTTCCCATTCAGGCTCTGTCGGCAACCGCCCACCCGCCCATTGCGCAAATGCGTTTGCGTCGTTCCAAGTGACATGCACCACGGGGTGATCGTCGATGCACATCGCCTCGCTTCCCGGTCCTGCGGGGGCGCGCCATGTCGCGCTGTCGACGACGCGCCACCACGGGGCCGGTCCATAGTCCGGCGCGTCTTGCGCCTGCTGGTCCAGAAACTTGAAGAAAACAAAAGAATTGCCGAATTTCTCGGCCTCGGTCACATAGCCGGTTTCCGCAACAAACCGACCGAAACGCGCATTGGTCGTCGCGGTCGCGTCCATCAAGAAACTGCGCAC
>JBFHGI010000353.1:0-3525 GCA_041583175.1 Pseudorhodobacter sp.
ACGGGTCTGGCGGTTGTCCTGGGCAAAAGCTGGCCTGCGGCCTCGCTTTTGGTTGGGGCCTATATTCCGGGTGATCTGATCAAGGCGGGGATGGCCGGGTTCATCACCCAAGGACTCGCCAGGCTGCGCCCGCATGCGGTGCTGTCACGCGGGTGATCTAAAAACTACCGCCGTACGGTTCATCTGGTTGATGTTTCAGGTATTTTTGCCAAGATGAAGTCAGGGCGGCGGTGCGTTGACATCGAAGCGAGAGGCGGCAAGCATGTGGACAGATAAATTCGCGGTCGAAGACTATGTTTACGGCACCGCACCCGCGCAGTTCTTGCGGGATCAGGCGCATCACCTCAGGCCCGGACAAACCGCGCTGGTGCTTGCGGATGGCGAGGGGCGCAATGGCGTGTTTCTGGCAGAGCGTGGCTTGCAGGTGACGAGCCTCGACGGCGCGACTACAGGCGTGGCCAAAGCAAAGCGGTTAGCGGCGGAGCGTGGCGTTACACTGGACGCCCTGCTTGCAGATTTGCGGGATTGGACATGGGAGGACGCAGCCTATGACGCCGTTGTCGGCATCTTTTTCCAATTCGCTGACCCCGATTTCCGCGCCGCCATTTTCGCAGGGATAAAGCGCACGGTAAAGCCGGGTGGCCTGGTCTTGCTGCATGGGTTTTCGACGGAACAGATGGGCTATTCCTCGGGTGGGCCGGGGCGCTTGGCGCATCTTTATACAGCGGAAATGCTGGCTGAGGCTTTTGCGGGATGGGATGTGCTGCGGCTGGAAGCCTATGTTGCCGAGCTGGAGGAAGGTTCTGGCCATCGCGGGCCGGCGGGCCTGATTGACTTGGTGGCGCGCAAGCCAGAATAAAAGCGGCGCAGAAAAACGCCGGGCAACTTGGCCCGACGTTTTGGTTTCATGATTTAGTGATAGCGCTTGATCTCGCCTGATTTCAGACGGGCTAGGTAGCTTGTAACCTCACGCTTCACGATCGGCATCAGGAAGTAGAGTGCGGTGATGTTGACCACGGCCATGGCAAAGATTGCCGCATCCGAGAAGTCGATCACCGGGCCAAGGCTGGCCGAGGCGCCGATGACCACAAAGATGCAGAACAGGATCTTGAACGACAGTTCCTGATTGCGACCTTCGCCGAACATATAGGTCCAGGCTTTCAGCCCGTAATAGGACCAGGAAATCATGGTCGAGAAGGCAAACAGCAGCACGGCGACCACCAGCAGATAGGGGAACCAAGGCAGCGCAGAGGCAAAGGCCGCCGAGGTCAGCCCGACACCGGAAGAGCCATCCAAAGTCTGGATCGTGCCACCCTCGTTGAGGATGTAAAGCCCCGTTGCCGGATCAACCATCAACTGACCGGTTATGATAATCACCAATGCAGTCATGGTGCAGATCACCACAGTATCGATAAAGGGTTCGAGCAGGGATACGAATCCTTCCGTGATCGGCTCTTTCGTCCGCACCGCCGAGTGGGCAATCGCCGCAGAGCCGACGCCTGCCTCATTGGAAAAGGCCGCGCGTTTGAAGCCTTGGATCAAGGCGCCAACCACACCACCTGCAACGCCGGCACCGGTAAAGGCACCATCAATGATCTGGCCGAAAGCGGGGCCGATATGCTGGACATTCATCAGCAGGATAATCAGCGCCGTGCCGACATAGAGGATGCCCATGAAAGGGACTACTTTTTCCGTCACCTGCGCGATGGATTTCAACCCGCCCACGATAACGGCAAAGACGATCCCTGCGAATATGATACCTGTGATCCAGCCCGGAAACTCGCCAAGGACACCGGTAAGCTGTTGGTGGGCTTGATTGGCCTGAAACATATTGCCGCCACCGAAGGCACCAAGCACGCAGAAAATGGAGAACAAGACAGCGAGGAACTTCCCCCCCGGCAGGCCGCGTTCGGCGAAGCCTTTGGTCATGTAATACATCGGGCCACCGGAAACGGTGCCATTGGCGTATTCGTTACGATACTTGACGCCCAGCGTGCATTCGGTGAATTTCGACGCCATGCCCAAAAGGCCTGCAAGGATCATCCAGAAGGTCGCGCCAGCGCCGCCGATACCGACAGCCACAGCCACCCCTGCGATATTCCCCAACCCGACAGTGCCAGAGAGCGCCGTCGCCAGCGCCTGAAAATGCGAAACCTCGCCCGCGTCTTCCGGATCAGAATATTTGCCAGACACGATATTGATGGAATGCCGGATCACCCGGAACTGGATGAAGCCGAAGTAAAGTGTGAAAACAGAGGCTGCAATGACCAGCCACGCAACGATCCACGGGAAGGATGTTCCCGGAATCGGAGCGAAGATGAAGTTGACGAACCAGCCGGTAGAGCTGGCAAAGAGTTGGTTTACGCTTTCGTCGATGGATTGGGCCTGCGCCGCATTGGCTAAGCTAAGCGCTATCAGCGCCGCGACTGCGCGGTGTAGATATGACATTCTTAGTCTCCCTCTGAATGGCTTATGGAACAATGGTGCAAGGCACAGGCGATACTTGCGCCAGCGTTCCCGCAACCGAGCCGAACACGCGGCTCATGACGCCGGAATTGCCGGTGCGACCACTGATGATCTCTACCGCGTTGGCTTTTTCTGCAGTTTCAATCAACGTATCGATCACATGGCCGTATTTGACTTTGGTTTCGATAGTCACACCCTTGCCTTTGTACTTGGCAACAATGGGCGCAATGATGGCGCTTTCCGCCCGTGCGAGCTCTTCCGTGCGTCGCACATGACGCTCGGCGATTTCTTCTGGTGTCAGGAAGCTGTAGGGCGACCATTCCAGCACATGCACAACAAGAAGCTGCGCGTTTAAGTGCTTTGCGCGGGTATGCGCGAAATCCAGCGCTCTGCCGGAGGCGTCCGAGCCATCGCAAGCCACGACGATTGTGTCTGACATCTTTTTCTTACTCCCTCGTTTATGGGCCATTGGGGCCGGTTATGCGCAGGCGACGCGTAGGGCTGGCTGCCTGCGATGGTTTCAGTATGCGCGACATTATGGCGCAGGTGGTCCTGAAAATTACAGTTTCAACGCAGAAAAGTGACATAATCCGCTGCTAAATGGGTAATTTACGAAGATTTATACGACTTTATGGTACTTATTAGAATTTTCTTCTACGTCGTGACAAGGCAACAAGAGGCCACCGTCCCATCGCCGCAAGAGTTGCCCTTTCTGTTCCCTCTAAAAAGATGAAATGAACTATGAACCATCGCCGAAAGTCCTATCGCCCGAATTGAGAAGTTTTTCAGGACATTCGACTTTATTCTGTCGCCATGTCAGACCTAATGTCCATTTTTTTACCAGAGACAGAATAAAGTCACTGCGTGATTGGTTTAGTCGCTTTTCAATCCTCGCCCAAGGCCCGCCCCCCTTGGCATCTGCGCATCCCGCGCGTATAGGCTTTGGCCGGACACGGATGGAACCCCGGCATGCAAGGCAGCGCGAACCTCAACCTGATGAAGAAAGCAGCCCGCAAGGTCGGGCGGGCTTTGGTCAAGGATTTCCGCGAGGTGGAAAAC
>JBFHGI010000354.1:0-3493 GCA_041583175.1 Pseudorhodobacter sp.
GCTGGAAGAAGGTCACTGTTTCCGCGATCAGGCACTTTCTTTTTGTAATATGCAAACCGCCCTGCCGCGTGAATTGCTGGACGGAAGCTCCCTGACAACCCTGGTGCAGATGGTTGGTGCGGGCATCGGCGTTACGTTGATCCCCGAGATGGCGGTCGATGTCGAAACCCGCTCGGCCGCGGTGTCGATTGCACATTTCAATGGCCCACCGCCGTCGCGGACCATCGGCATGATCTGGCGCAAGGCGAGCCCCTTGGGCAAGCAGCTTTCGGAAATCGCCACCATCGTCCAGAATGCCGCCGAAGCCCTGCGCGGGCGAGGCACTGCGTAGAACCTTTGTTCCGGTGCCATCAAAACACTTAGCCAGATAGCAAAGTTTTTTCTTGCCCGAATCCGCTGCCGACGATAGTTAGCGATATGGCTAAGCATGATCCTGATCTTTCGCTCCTTTTTCACGCCTTGGCGGACCCGACCCGTCGGGCCATTCTGACACGGCTTGCCGAAGGCGAAGCCCCCGTCACCGAACTGGCCACCCCCACGGGGCTGCGCCTGCCAACTGTGATGCGGCATCTGTCGGTCTTGGAAGAGGCGGGGCTGATTGCCACTACCAAGGACGGCCGTGTTCGCACCTGCGCCATCGTCCCCGAGGCGCTGGTGCCGATGCGGACCTGGCTGGAGGAACAGCGCACCATCTGGGAGGCGCGGCTGGACCGGCTTGACGAATATGTGATGACCCTCATGAAGGAACGCGAGAAATGACCCCTGATCTGGACCCGAATACCGACCTGAGTTTTACCCGCACCTTGGCCGCCCCGCGCCAGTTGATCTGGGACTGCTGGACAATGCCAAAACACATCCCGCATTTCTTCATCCCCGCCCCGCATAAGGTGACCGCGGTCGATATTGACCTGCGGGTCGGTGGGCGCTTCAACACCACCTTCGATGTTGAAGGCAATGTGATGGAAAACAAGGGCGTCTATCTGGAAGTTGTGGCCGGTGAAAAGCTGGTCTTCACCGATACCTACACCGAAGGCTGGAAGCCTGCTGCAGATCCGTTCATGACTGCGATCCTGCTTTTGTCAGACGCGCCGGAGGGCGGCACAACCTATACCGCGATTGCCCGCCACCGCTCCGCTGAAAAGCGCAAGGCGCATGAGGACATGGGCTTTTTCGACGGCTGGGGCACCGTTGTCACCCAGTTGGAAACCTATGCCAAGGGGCTGATGAGATGAGTGACAGCTTCGCAACGCTGAATTTTGAACGCGCGGTCGCGGCCCCCGTGTCCGCCCTGTGGCAGGCCTGGACGGCCCCGGCAGCACGCGCGGTCTGGGCCTCCCCCGCTCCGGACGTAACGGTCGAGTTTATCGAGGCCGATACCCGTGTCGGCGGGCGCGAAATCTCGATCTGCAAGGTTGATGGGCAACCCGATATCAGGGTCGAGGGCGGCTGGCTGGACCTGGAATCCGATGCGCGCAGCGTGAACTATGAAGTGATTTCCTGCGAAGGCGAAACCCTATCCGCCGCGCTGATCACCGCAAAATTCAACGAAACCGACGCTGGCAGCCGCGTCGTGGTAACGGTTCAGCTTTCCTCTCTGGCCGAAGATATGGCGCAGGGCTACACGCAAGGGTTTGGCGCAGGCATGGACAATCTGGCCGATGTGGCCGAGCGGACGATGATCCTGCGCCGGGTGATCCGCGCGCCACGGCAGGTGGTCTGGGGCGCATGGGTAAACCCCGAAACCCTGCCCCAATGGTGGGGGCCGGACGGGTTTAGCTGCCGCACGGACCGGATCAACCTGCAAAGCGGCGGCGAATGGGTTTTCGACATGATCTCACCGGATGGCACGGTTTTCCCCAATCACCACCGCTATCACGAGATACGCGCCGAGGAGCGGCTGAGCTATTCCTTGCTATGGGGCGAGAACGGCCCCAAACACGCCGACGCTTGGGCGAGTTTCGAAGAAGCCGCCGGGGCGACCACTGTCACCTTGGGTCTGGTCTTTGCCACTCAGGCGCAGTTTGCAGAGGCCAAGGGCTTTGGCGCAGAAGCGCTGGGGCAGCAAACCCTTGGCAAGCTCGCCCATTTTGTCGGCGCGACCTGAGACAGGCCACCAATGGGTGGAACGCCATAACGGATCGTGATGCGCGCCATCATAAGAAATGGCTAGGGCAGCCCCATATTCCTTGTTAGCGTGCAGCGACCTTAAAAACATGAGCTGCGGGTAAAGTTGCGCTCATGTCTTTCTGTCCTTGGCCGGGTCATCTGCAAGCAGGTCTCCTTTTCCTGTGCCGCTTCGCACTCTTTCAAGGACGAGCACTATTGGAGGAGTTTGGAATGAGCGAAGTCCTGCGAGCCGAATGGTTCGATCTGCCGGAGAATAACCGTAACGAAGTCTGGGATTGGCTGCACAGCACCTATCTGCCCGCGCTTCAGGCCTCTCAAGGTATCAGTTGGGTCGGGCATTACGACATCGTTGCCCATCCCGACCGGCCCTATATCGACGGCGCCCCTAAAAAGCAGGAAACGAAAGACCCCAAGGTTCCGACGGGTTGGCAGAATGTGATCCTTACGGCCGCCGCCTCATCCGAAGTGTTCTTCGGTGTGGCGAACCCGGTCGATGCGATGGAAGCCGCGCATGCCGACAAACGCTCTGCCTTCCAGAACTATCGCAGCGCGGTATTCATCGAGGAACAGGTGATAAATTCACCCGAGCAGCGCAAGTCACCCTATGGCATGGGGCCGCCACCTGCGATGCAGCTTGGCAATTATAATGCAAACACCCCGGACGATGAGATCGAGCTTGCGAAATGGTATCGCGCCGAACGGTTCTCGCGGGTGTCAGTGACGGATGGCATGATCCGCGGCCGCAAGATGCTTTCGATTGCAGGTTGGCCAAAACACGGCGTGTTGTGGGAGTTTACCGATCTGCCGGATGGCGACCACAGCTTTGAGCACCGCTTTGTGCAGGCGGACCGGAATGAGAACTGGCAGGGCCGTCATGTCCTTGAATATGTGACACATTCGCCAGGCGGGCCACATGCTGGCCGACGCATTTGGCCGCCCGTCACATAGTGCTATCGCCCGAACTTGCCAAATCAAGGCGGGTTTGGGCCTGCTCGTCATCTGTTGGCAGGATTGCTTCAATATTCGGAAAGCATAAGGCCCGGGCCCATTGCTATGTGTGAAGCTGTCCTACTTTCATGCATCAAATTCTCGAACTCGGGGGGCGGTTCGGGCAATCCTTACGGGCTTAGCGAAGATTCAGTGCCGCGGCTTGCGACGTTGTTTCAAACGTGCAGTGGCAAGGCGAGTGGGGCTGAACCTTCACAGATGCCGAAGCTCTGCTGCCAGCCGTGCACCCGGCCCGCAAACATCTTGATCTGGCTTTAACGATCAATTACCCAAGACTCTAACAGAATAAATTAAATTCGATATTGGGCCGGTTACAATATAAAATCTGGCCGCACATTCGGGACCTCGTATGATGAAA
>JBFHGI010000355.1:0-3475 GCA_041583175.1 Pseudorhodobacter sp.
CAAATCTGGGTCGAGTCTTGTTCGTCGCAAGCAATCAAACCAAAGCGGTACTCGGCATTTTCCCGCAGGTCATGGGCCATACACAATCCGGAATAGGTGACGGATTCAATCATGCCTTTGTCCGCTGCATATGGAAAAAGCACATCATCGTCCGTTGGTTTACAGGAATGCGCGTGAAGCTGATCGCTCAATCCGCGGCCCACGGTGTCTATACACCAACCGAGTTGGGCTTCCTCTCCCAGGTTATCCGCGAGATGGATCACAGGCCCTTTGGTCTGTATTTCAGGTGCCTCGGCATGCGAAAGCTGAGGAATGGACAGGCCAAGGACAGCGGCGGCCAGTAAGGTGCAAGCAGATGCGGTAAGTTTCATAGGAAAATCCTCTCAGAACTGCTGTTGGAAAGCGCGAATACGGGCGGCGTTAACACCTTGGTCACTGCGGCCAACACGCGAAACGCCGCGCATATCGACGCGGCTTCCACCCTCATGCGGGGTTACGACCACCACCACATCATCGGCAAAGTAAAAGACCGAGGTGCGGGCAGTTGCCTCAAAACGCAGTCGATCCGCGTCCGAGGCGACGATGTCCCAGCCCATGTCCTGTGCAACGGCCAATGCACGTTGATAGGCGGCCTCAGCGCTCAGATCCGTTTCGAGCGGCGCAATATCCGGGTAGGCAAGGGCTTGGGCCGTGGCCACTTCGGATCCGCCATAGTCCAACGGATTGCTGGCCCCTGCACGCGTTTCGTCCAGCACCTCGAACGCGGGCGGATTGACCGTATCCGTTGAAATGTTGTGGATCGGCGGGGCACGCGGGGTGGGGTTGATCGTCCCTGCGACCAACGGTGCCAAACAGGCCGCGCCAATCAATGCGGCAATGCCGCCAGCAAAAGCTCCTGCCGTCTCTTTGCGTTTGATGTGGACTATCAGCGCAAGGAAACCCAAGCCAGCAATAACCGCACCCAGCGGGTTAAGATAGGTTCGATAGAAACCAAAGCCGGTGATTGGCTGCCACAACCCCAATCGCGCGCCAAATAGCATCAATGCCACACCAATCGCACCAAGAATGGCGACGAGCAGAGCGATTTTTCCAACATGTCTCATTAGATCCAAAGGCCTTTCACTACCTGAAGTTTTTTGTCAGCCACGTTGGCTAATCTCCGTGTCTGACAAAATAATTTTTAACTCAATTGCCAGCCTTTGCTGCTGCAGCGGCGCCAGCTCCGGTTGCGATTTTCAGCGTTGCCCAAGCCTGCGCAGCGTCATTTACCGCAGAGGCCGCCGAAATCCGCGCCGAGGCGGTGTTTCGATCTGTCTCAAGCAAGTCCAAGAGCGTGATCGCGCCGTTTCGGTAGTTTTGTTGCGCAAGCGCCAGCGCACGACCGTAATCATTTGCCGCCGTCCGCAACAACGACGCCCGTTGCCGATAGCGCGACAAGTTGGATTGCGCGACCTGAACATCCTCAACTGCCTGACTAACCGATGCGCGCCACGCGATTTCGGCCTGCTTGGCAGTAGAGATTTGCGCATCGCGGCTTGCCCTCAATGCCCCTTGGTTAAAGACAGGCAACGAGAATTGCGGACCAAAGCTCCAGGCGTTCGCGTTGTCGGTCCGGCCGACAGAGCCAGTCAGCGACAAGGATGGATAAAGGGCCGCCTCTGCCACGCCGACATTGGCCATCGCAGCGGCCAGATCGGCCTCGGCGCTGCGCACATCCGGACGGTTGCGCAACAGATCGGCAGGCACGCCTGTGCGCGCGTTGCCAGGGGTACGCAATTGCGGCGCGCCCTTTTGCATCTGCGCCACAATCGGGCTAGCGGGTTCGTTCAGCAAGGTGGCAATCGCATAGATATTTGCGTCAAACAGTGCGGCATATTGCGGCAAGCTTGCCCGCGCAGTCGAAAGCAAGGCCTGCGCCTCGGCCACTTCATATTCGGTCGCGGCACCGGCCTCTAGCTGGCTGCGCGTGATCTCCACCGTTTCGTTGCGGGTGCTGATCGTTGTGCGCGTCAGGGCCATTACCTCTTGGTAATAGCGGGCATTGGAATAGGCCGATAGCAATTCGGCCAGCCACGCCAGCCGGACCGTTTCGGCTTCGGCCTTTGCGGCGGTCAGCGATGCACTGGCGCTTTCGCGTTCACGCTTGATGCCGCCGAACAGGTCAAGAACGAATGCAGCGCCAAGCGTGCCGCTATTGGATGTGCTGCTTGATCCTTCACCCCCCGATGTTGTGGACGCCGCCGACAGCGAACCGCTCGCAGCGGAATTGACGCCGGTTGCGCGCAACTCTGCTTGCGCTTTGCGGATGGCCTCATTCGCGGCCATGACATCAAGGTTCTGCGCCAAACCGCGCGTCACAAACTGCGTCAAGGTCGCGTCTTTGTATGTCAGCCACCATTGCTCCGCGGCAACCGCCCCGATCGCCTCGGCATCACCCCCGACAAAACGTGTCTGCATGGAGACTTGCGGACGCTGATAGTCAGTGCCGACAGCACAACCGGCCATCAACAGGCCCAACAACAGAAAATAAGGTTTCATTGCGTTGCCCCTAACCGCCCACGGAAGATTTCCGTTGTTTTGATAACAGCGACATAGAACACCGGAACCATCACGATACCGATGACAGCCGAGAAGATGATGCCGCCAAGCATCCCTGTGCCAATAGATTTTTGCGCATTTGCCCCCGCGCCCGAAGCCAGCACCAAAGGCAGGATCCCGACCCCGAAGGCGAGCGATGTCATCAGAATGGGACGTAGTCGCAGGCGGGCCGCCATGGTCGAGGCTTCAAGCAGCGCTTTGCCTTGCGAGCGCAAGGTTTCGGCGAATTCCACGATCAGAATGGCATTTCGTGCAGCAAGGCCGATTGTCGTTAGCAAGCCTACCTTGAAGTATACGTCGTTCGACTGGCCGAAAACCCATGTTGCCAGCAGCGCCCCAAGAATACCAACAGGCACCGAAAGCATAACCGCGAACGGCACGGCCCAGCTTTCATACAGTGCCGCAAGGCAAAGGAACACGACCAGCGCCGAAATCGTGTAGAGAATGGTCTCCTGATCGCCGGACAGCCTCTCCTGATAGCTCAACCCCGTCCACGCAGAGGCATAGGAGCCATCGAGTTCGGCGGTCAGCTGCTCCATAATCTCCATCGCATCCCCCGAACTGGTCCCCGCAGCCGCCTCGCCTGAAATCTCGAGCGCGCGGGTGCCGCCATATCGCGACAACTTGGGCGTAATCGTTTCCCATTCGCGGCTGACAAAGGCCGACATCGGGACCATTTCGGAGCCGTCATTGCGAACATACCACTGATCGATGTGGTCCGGCTGCATCCGCCATTCGGCGCCGCCCTGCACGATCACCTCACGCAGATCATTCCCAAGCGGGAAGTCATTGACATAGGTCCCGGAGAACACCGTCGACAGCATCGCGTTCACATCCGACAAGGAAACGCCCAAAGCCTCGGCCTTTTGCTGGTCGA
>JBFHGI010000356.1:0-3472 GCA_041583175.1 Pseudorhodobacter sp.
AAGAACACGTCCAGCATGCCCCCCGGTGCGAACATGCGCGCGAAATCCTGCATCCCGACATCATTGGAAGAGCGGCGGTTGAACGGATAGCGGCTGTCAAACGCCTGCTCGCAGAAGGGCAGCACCGCGCTTTGCCATTTAGCGTTGATGGCAGAACGGTTGCCATCAGCGGTGATGCCGGAGGACCCGGTGGTGATTTGGGTGGTCCAGCGTTGCATCGGGCCGGGAAGCCGCGCGGTTGCCTGCGTCAACTGGAAGATCGCGCTGTTTTCCGGATCGGTGGAGGCATTGCCCACGCCCGAGAAAGACAGCTTGCTCATCTCGCGATACACCTCATCCAGAAGGCGGATCAATTCATCCAGTTGCGAGTTCTGGCCGTCGGGACGTTTGACCAGCTCATGCAGCCACGAGAACCGTTCTTCGACATATTGCCCCGGCGGCTTGGGCTTGGCCCCGCTTGCGGTTTCCGCATTTTCCAGCGCGTAGAGGAAGGTTTGCGCCTGCACGGACAGCAGCGATTTCAGCTCCAGATTGGCAACCGCGCTTGCGCCTTGGCTCAGCGCTTCGGTATTCACCGCGCCGCGATCCTCGGTCAGCTTGGTTTCATCCGCAATCGCGTTGAGCAGGTTGACGATCGGCGAGGTTGGGCCGGCGAGGATATTCGTGACCTCGACCGCATGACGCAGGGATTCCATCGGGATGATATCCACATCCGACAGGATACCTTCGTAGCGCGAGGTATAATCGTTGTAATACAGGTCCAGCACATCGCGGGTCAGCGCCAGAATGGCCGCATCCGACTGGTCGGCGGCGGCATCCGGCCCAAGCACCCAGCTTTCGTTTTGGATACGGCGCGCAACGCTCAGCGCCTCTTCCAGAAACACGGTGTTGAAGCCGCGATAGGTGAAAATGCCTTCGACCCCTTCGGTCAGGGGCTTGCCCGAGGAGCGTACCAGCGCGCGCGTCACCGCAGGGCCGCCGACATCGACAATCCGCCAGCTTGGCAGTTCCAGCGCTTTGGGGCTGTTGATGATGCCGTTATAGATGCGCTGCGCCATCGGCATTGCGGCCAGTAGCGTTTGCGCTTGTTCAACCAACGGGCCGTTAAGCGAAACCTTTTGCATCGGTTGCGAGAGCATGATCCGCAGATGCTTGTTCAGATCATCGCGCAGGGACTGGCGCGAGGGGCCGCTGAACGAAAGGTTCCAATCCTGGTTCATCCATTCGGTGACAAACTCGGTATTCATCGGGCCTTGCTGGCCCAACATCAGATAGACCTTCAGGGTTTCATACAGAATGTCAGGGTTGTTGATGTTGCCCTGAATCTGATCTTCCAGCCGCAGCAAAAGCCGGGGCAGGAAATGCTGGTTCAGCCCCGCACGGTAGGATTGCGCCGCTTGATCGCCCAAGACTTCGCCCTGATACAGCCCATAGCCAGAGCCTTCGGGCCGCTGCACGGCGTCTTCGCCTTTGGCATGGTTGATCGGCATATCGTAAAGGATATTCAACGCTGGCACGACCGAGACAAGATCACTATCCGCAATCGGGTTGGACGGAATTTCGGCGGCGGCGGCCTGATAGGCGTTCAAGCGTGCGGTCGCATCTGCGATCATCGCGTTATTCGCCATGAAGCTGCGGGTCCACAACGCGCCTGCGGTCACGGCGACCAGAATCGTCGCGGCAATGGCGATGCGGCGAATCCAGCGATAGCGACGCTCTACCTTGTCGTCTGCGGACACCAGACCTGCCTCACGGAAGACCACGCTTTCGAAAAGACGGGTCAGGAAATAGCTGCGGCCCGTGCCTTTGCCAGAGCCGATTGCCTGCCGCCCGATGCCGAAGGTGCGCGCCATGCCCATCATCAGACGGTCGATCGGCGTGCCTTCCTGTGTGCCGGAAGTGAAGTAAACACCGCGCAGCATGTGGCGGTGCTCGAACTTGTTCTCCAGAAACACCTCGTTCAGGAAATCGCGGGCGACTTGCCGCACACTGGCCACCTGCCCCGGAAAGCCCGCAATCAGGCTGCGGCGCTGGTGGTCGGTTTCCGACTGCATCCGTTCCAGCGACTGGGTGTTGAGCTGGGTCAGCAGGGCCGAAAACTCGTCATCGAACAGCGCGATGGGAGAGGCGTTTTTCTTGGACGCTTTGTCCAGCGGGAAGGTAAAACCCCAGACCTGTTCGCGCGCGTCCTTGCCCAGATTGTCAAAAAACTCGGCAAAGCCCGCGATCAGATCGCCCTTGGTAAAGAGCACATAGACCGGAAAGCGCACGCCCAGCTTTTCCCGCAACTCATGCAGGCGGCGGCGGATGGCCTTGGCGTGGCTGGCCTGCGTCACCTCATCCTGCATCGAGAGGTCAGACAGGGAAATCGCAATCAGAGCGCCGTTGATCGGCTGGCGCTTGCGGTGCTTTTTCAACAGGTTGAGAAAGCCGAGCCAGCCCGCATTGTCGCCTTCGGCGTCGCTTTCCTGTGTGGTGTAGCGGCCCGCCGTATCAATCAGCACAGCCGCATCGGTAAACCACCAATCGCAGTTGCGCGTGCCGCCCACGCCGCCGATAGAGCCTTTACCCATCTCCTCGGCCAGTGGAAACTTCAGGCCCGAGTTCACGATAGCGGTCGTTTTACCGGCCCCCGGAGGGCCGATCATCACATACCACGGCAGTTCATACAGCGATTTGCGGCCCAGCTTGGATTTGCGCAACAGGGTCAGCGCGCTTTTCAGCTTGCCGCGCATCTCCTCCATTTCGCTTTTCAGAACTTCGTCTTCCGCTTCGCCTTCATCGACGGTCGCAACAATATCATCCGTCATCTTCCTGTTGCGGCGGCGGCGGATGAAAAAGATCAACAGCACCACAAAAATCGCAAGGCCCATCAGCACGCCCGTTGTCACCGCACGGGCAAAGATGGTTTCCAGCGGGTAAATGCCGCCCCAAGGCAGAAGCGGGCCGAAATACCAGATCGCGCCACAGATCAGCGCGGTGCTGAACAGGATCGCGGTGTAAAGGGACCGGAAAAGTGGCCGGATAAAGCGGTTGAACATTAGCTTTCTTCCCTCAGCAAGACGATCTCGATCCGGCGGTTGGCGGCGCGGCCTTCGGCGGTCGTATTGGGTTCAAGCGGTTCCTTGTCGGACCGGCCTTCGGCACTGATGCGGCTCGGGTCGGTTAACAGGCTTTCCATGGATTTCTTGACCGATTCCGCCCGCGCCAATGACAGGTGCATATTGGATGGAAAGCGCGAGGACTTGATCGGGACGTTATCCGAGTGGCCGACAACGATGATCTTGCCCTTCTGGTCATCCATCGCCTTGGTCAAACGGGTGATGGTATCGGCCACCTCTTTCGCCAAGCGGTCAGAGCCGGAACCGAACATGCCGTTGCCATTGATCCGCACGGTCAGGGTATTGGCATCTTCAAACACCTTGATGGTGCCTGCCGTGATTTCCTTTTCAAGAAAGCCGGAAACCACCTC
>JBFHGI010000357.1:0-3458 GCA_041583175.1 Pseudorhodobacter sp.
GCCAGCGCTAGCGGGTGAGACGAGCCTGCGGCGAGGGCCACTGCCAGCGAAAGTGCAGCCTGCGGCAAGTCGGCCAGATTGATGGGTTGCGGCGTGCCCATGGTCAGCGTGCCGGTCTTGTCGAAAACGACGTGATCCACCTCGGCCAGACGCTCCAGCGCGGTGCCATCTTTGACCAGCAATCCCTTGCGGAAAAGTTTGCCGCTGGCGGCTGTCACGACTGCTGGCACGGCAAGACCCAAGGCGCAGGGGCAGGTGATGATCAGCACCGCCGCCGAGATGTTGATCGCAAAGCGCAGATCGCCACCTGTGGCCCACATCCAGTAGCCGAAGGCCGCAAAGGACAGCAAGTGGACCAACGGGGAATAGGCGCGCGCGGCGCGCTCGGCGAGGCTGGTATATTTCGTCTTGGCACTTTCGGCCACGGCGACCAGATCGGCCATGCGGTGCAGGCTGCTGTCGCGCCCTGCCGCAGTGACCTGCACCAAAAGCGGGCCGGTCAGGTTAATTTCCCCCGCGGCGACGCGGGTGCCGGGAGCTGCCATTGCGGGCAGGCTTTCACCTGTCAGAAGTGAGCGGTCCACTTCGGATCGGCCCTCTGTCACCACGCCATCTACGGGCATCCGCCCACCCGGGCGCACGCGCACCAGATCGCCAAGGGCAAGTGCCGAGATCGCTATCGTTTCCTCAACCCCGTCGCAAAGCCGGATCGCGCGCGGCACCTCCAGCGCGGCGAGTTCCCCGGCAGCGGAGCGGGCCACAGCACGGGTGCGGTGATCCAGATAGCGCCCTGCCAGAAGGAAGAAGGTGAGCATCACGGCGGCATCGAAATAGGCATGATGGCCGGAATAAAACGTCTCGAACAAGCTGATGGAGGAGGCGAGAATGATCGCAAGCGAGATTGGCACATCCATGCCCAAGCGCCCGACACGCAAGCTGGCCCAAGCCGATTTGAAAAACGGCTGGCCTGCAAAAATCACCGTGGGCAAAGCAATGGCTGCCGATATCCAGTGGAACATATCGCGCGTTGCATCGCCCGCACCCGACCAAACGGCAACCGACAATAGCATGACGTTCATCATCGCAAAGCCCGCTACGCCCAGACGCATCAGCAACTCGCGGCCCTGCTTGTCGGTTTCAGTTGCGGATAGAAGCCCAGGATCAAGCTCATGCGCTTCATAGCCCAGCCCTGCCAGAACGGGGATCAGGCTTTCGGCCGTCACTTCGGGCGCAGCATCCACGCTGACGCGGCGCAGGGTCAGGTTGACGCGCGCCGATTGAACGCCTGGTACCGCTTGGAGCCCGTTTTCAACGGTGGACATGCAGGCCGCACAATGCGCCGTGGGCAAAGACAGCATCAGCCGCGCGTGGCTCGGGCGGTTCAACTCAGCCAAGCGTTCAGCCGAGGGGGCCGCCGCGCATGCAGGGCAGGCCGAGGGCGACACATGCCCCGCGTCATATTCCTTGCCATCAAACCCTTCGGCGAGCGCCATATCCTAGCCCTTCACCAACAGATCGATGCGCTGGCGGAATGGCGTTCCATCGGCTGAGAAGGCCTCGATCTGCAGCATCCATTTGCCCGCAGGCAGCTCCAGCGGCGCCACGAAAACGCCTGCCTCGCGGATGAATTCCGGGCGGCTGTCGTCACGGGCCTCGGTTGCGCGGCCGACCAGAACCGAAAGGCCGGTGACCTCGGCGGGATAGCCGGACTTATCAGTAAACTTCAGCCGCAATTCCTTGGCAGCCGCATCATATTCAGGCGAAAGCGCCCATCCCAGGTCAATTTGCGCAGTGCGATCGGCGTCAAATTTCTGGCTGGCGACATAAGAGTTTTTCACCTCCAACCCCGGAAAGGTCGAGACGGCACGGTTGGCCAGCATCAGATTGGCCCCGATAATCACCCCGAAGAACAGAGCGACAAGCCCGAAGACGCGCCCCCCAGTGAGTTTCACGCGGGTAAAGATGATCCCCAACACGATGACAACCGCGACAAGACCAAAGCAGAACAGGACTTCGGGGCGGGTAATGAAGGACTCAAAGCTCATGCCAAGGCTCCTGCCAATGTTTGGGACATTGTGTCCATTGCTCAGTTTCCTTTGCCGTTAAAGATCGTGTCGTGATGCACCCGGTCGGTGGAGCCTATATCTTCTACCCAAAAGCGCAAATCGGTGCGGTCAACCTTGGCAGCGTCCGAACCCGATGCGGCGATCACATAGACCTTTTGCGATTTCTGCTCATTGGCAGGCACGGTGACTTTCAACTCATCCGTCCCTTCCAGCGAGATGCGCAAAGTGGCATCCGACGACAGGGAAACATGATAATCGCGCGCCTCGCCGTGTTTGTTGAGGATACGGAAGTCATAGGTGTTGCGGATGGACCCGTCTGACAGAGTCACGAAGGTCGGGTTGCGCACCGGTGTCACGTTCAGATCAATCGGCGAGCGCATGAAAAGAGCAACCACCAGCGCGATGCCAACCCCCGACCAAAGCGTGGTATACATGATGGTCCGCGGGCGGAACACGTGTTTCCAGACGGATTTCGGCTCTTTCCCTGCCACTTCGGCGACCTCATCTGTCAGCGCCATGTAGCCGATCAGATCACGCGGTTTCCCGATGCGGTCCATCACGTCATTGCAGGCATCAATACACAGGCCGCAGGTGATGCAGGCCATTTGCTGACCATCGCGGATATCAATCCCCATCGGGCAGACGTTGACGCAGGCCATGCAGTCGATGCAATCGCCCTGCCCTGCCCCTACCTCGCCCTTTTGCAGCTTGCCGCGCGGCTCTCCGCGCCAGTGGCGATAGTTGATGGTCAACGTGTCCTCATCAATCATCGCGGCCTGAATACGCGGCCAGGGGCAGGCATAGATGCAGATCTGTTCTCGGAAGAAACCGCCGAAAAAGAAGGTCGTCGCGGTTAGCACCAGGATGGTGATGTAAGCAATCGGGTTCGCCTGTCCGGTCACAAGGTTAACGGCAAGCGTGGGCGCATCGGTGAAATAGAACACCCAAGCCCCGCCTGTCGCGATAGCGATCAGCAACCAAGCTGTCCACTTCGTCGCGGTCTTCCGAATCTTCTCGCCCGTCCATTTGCTGCGATGCAGGCGCAGGCGCGCGTTACGGTCACCTTCGATCCAGCGTTCCACCAGAATGAACAGATCGGTCCAGACGGTTTGCGGGCAGGCATAGCCGCACCACACCCGCCCCGCCGCCGAGGTGAACAAGAACAACCCCAACCCCGCCATGATCAGCAGGCCCGCCACGAAGTAGAACTCATGCGGCCAGATCTCGATCATGAAGAAAAAGAAGCGACGGTTGGCCATATCGACCAGCACCGCCTGATCCGGCAGGCTTGGCCCGCGATCCCAGCGGATCCAGGGGGTGATGTAATAGATGCCCAAGGTAAACGCCATGATCCACCACTTCAGGTTGCGGAACGCGCCTTTCACCCGTCGC
>JBFHGI010000358.1:0-3457 GCA_041583175.1 Pseudorhodobacter sp.
CAGCGCCAATCAGACAAGCCAGCCTTGCAATCGATGAAACCATGATTCTGCGGGAAGGGCAGCGGATTTTGCGGCGCCTGGCAGAGCCGGATACCGTATTGGCCATTGCGGTGGATATGGAAAAAGCCGCGGTGCTACGCAGTTTTTCCGATGGGCGCACCCAGCGCCTTGCCGTGACGGACAGGGCCGTGGCACAGGCCTTCGCGCTGAAGGACTGGATCATCTGCGAAAAGCAGGGACGCATATCGTCCTATCAGATCACGCAGGCCGGGCGGGCGGCGTTGAAACGGATGGTGGGAGGGACAGATCAGATCGGCATGGCCGAGGCTGCGGCCTGTTTCAGCGGCCAGAAGCGCAGTTTCGAGGAGCGCTGCATCTCGGAGGATGGCGAAGAGCGGCGGGTGCGCTACAATGCTGCTGAAAGCCCGGTGGCGGTTCTGGCGCGCAGGCGCGACCGGGATGGAAACCCCTTTCTGTCACCCGAGCTTGTGACAGCCGCAGAACAGTTGCGGGAAGATTTCGAACTGGCGCAAATGGGGCCGCGCGTCACCCAGAACTGGGAGCGGTTCCTGACGGGGGGCGACCGGGGCAGTTTCACCCGTGACGGTAAATCCGGCACTGGTGCGCGTGACGCGCGTGAGCGTGTTTCGGCGGCGCTGCGTGATCTCGGCCCGGGTCTGGGGGATATGGTCTTGCGCTGCTGCTGCTTTCTGGAAGGGTTGGAACTTGCCGAGCAGCGCATGGGCTGGTCGGCGCGGTCGGGCAAGATCGTGCTGCGGATCGCCTTGCAGCGTCTGAGCCTGCATTACCAACAGACCTATGGCAAGCACGGCCCACTGATCGGCTAGGTGAAGGGGGGCGTGGCGCTGGCAGTTGTCTCGCCCCCGGAAAAGGCTTAGATGATGGTAAAGCCGATTGTCAGGGGAATATCACTGTGCGCGATCTTAAACTGCCGGACCAACGCCACCCCGAAAAAGCGCATCGCGTTGACAATGCGCAACCCAAGAAGCCGGACTGGATCAGGGTCAAGGCCCCTACCTCTGCGGGCTACAAAAAGACCCGCGAGATTTTGAAAGAGCAAAAGCTGGTCACGGTTTGCGAAGAGGCCGGTTGCCCCAATGTCGGCGAATGCTGGGGGCAGGGCCATGCCACCATGATGATCATGGGCGAGATTTGCACGCGCGGCTGCACTTTTTGCAATGTGGCCACCGGCAAGCCGCAAACCCTGGATGCGTTCGAGCCGGGGCGGGTGGCCCATGCGGTTCAGCAGCTCGGTTTGAACCATGTGGTGATTACGTCGGTCGATCGCGATGATCTGGAGGACGGCGGCGCGGACCATTTTGCGCAGACCATCCGCGCCATCCGTCACCGCAGCCCCAACACCACGATCGAGATTTTGACGCCGGATTTTCTGAAATGCGATGCTTCGGTGCTGGAGAAGGTGGTCGAGGCGCGGCCCGATGTGTTCAACCACAACCTCGAGACCGTGCCAGGGCTTTATCCCGAAGTGCGCCCCGGCGCGCGCTACTTCCATTCGCTGCGCCTGCTGCAACGGGTGAAGGAGTTGGACCCGGCGATGTTCACCAAATCCGGTATCATGGTCGGGCTTGGTGAAGAGGCGATGGGCGTGCGGCAGGTCATGGATGACATGCGCGCGGCGGATGTGGATTTTCTGACCATCGGGCAATACCTGCAGCCGACGCCGAAGCATCACCGCGTTGACCGTTTTGTGACGCCGGAAGAGTTCAAAGCCTATGAAACGGCTGCCTACGGCAAAGGGTTCCTGATGGTTTCGGCCACACCGCTGACGCGGTCGAGCTATCACGCCGGGGATGATTTCGCGCGGATGCGGGAAGCGCGATTGGCCAAGCTGGCGCGCTGAAGTGCAGCGGCGCGGGGGGCTGTCTGCCCCCCGATCCCGTTTGCCGAGGGCAAACGCGATTCCCCCCGAGGATATTTTCGACCAGATGAAGGCCGTTAGTTGCTGCTGGCGGGGACGCGTTTGAGGTATGCGGCAACGGCGGCGCGGTCGCTTTCCGGCAGGCGCGCCATGTTTTCGACCACATGCGCCATATGGCCACCAACCGAGTCATATTCGGGGGTGAAGCCGGTCGTCAGATAGGCCACGATATCCTCTTCGGACCAGTCCAATGCGCCGGGGGTGATATCGGGGATGCGGCCCTTGCCGGACGGGTCAGCGGCACCCGCGAGCCAATCGCCGCGTTGCAATCCGCCAAGCGCATTCCGCGGGGTGTGGCATTCACCGCAATGCGCAAGGGCTTCGACCAGGTAGCGGCCACGGGACTCCGGCTCTGTCAGGTCTCCGCCGATGACCCAATCCTTGTTTTCAAACAGAAACTTCCAGCCGCCCAAGGAGCGGCGGATGTTAAAGGGAAAGCCCACTTCGTGTTGCTGGCTGGGGGTGGTTGAGGCGGGAAGTGTGTCCATGAAGGACTTGAGATCGGCGAGATCTTGCAGCGCCATCTTATTATAGGCGTTATAGGGGAAAGCCGGATAATAATGCGCGCCTTCAGGCGAGACGCCGCGCGTTACAGCACTGGCAAATTCGGCCAAGGACCAGCCACCGATGCCATGGGTCGGATCGCTGGATATATTGGGCGCAATGAACGTGCCGAAGGGGGAGGCAAAGCGCTGGCCGCCGGATAGAACAAGCTCCGCCTCGTCGCTGGCACCATCGGCCATATGGCAGGAGGCGCAGCCTGCCGCCCAGAACACGGCCTCGCCGGCAGTGGCATCGCCTGTCAGGCCTGCGGTGGCGCTGGCTTCCAGCGGTTTGGGTGTTGTGATGACCCAGAAGACGGCGCCGCCAAGGACAGCACGAACGGCGGCGGAGGTGAGTAGGCGGCGCATGGGATGGCTCCTCTTTGGTCTGTGGGGCAAGTTTGCGCGGGAAGTCCGTCGCTGGCAAGGAGAGCTTGGCCTCAGATTGCCTGCTGTTCCTGGCTGGTCAGCCGCGACGGGGTCACAGCCGGGGCAAGCGATGCGCGCGCGGGCCGTTTTCCAATGTCAGCCAGTCGGGCCAGCCAAAGAAATATTCATATCCGAACAGCAACAAGCAGGCGAGGATAACGCCCAGTACCAGCTTGACCCGGCCCGGTGAAGGCGGGTTGCGGACCCATCTCGCCATGCGAAGAAACCAAGTGTAATTCATGCGGCCCCCTTTATTGACTGCGCCAGATCATGCCAGGGCGCTGCGCTGAAGGTTGCGCGGGCGGCACCGGACGGCGAAGGCAACACCCAGAGCGGCAGGTCCTTGTAGGCCGGGGATTGCGCGCAGCCTGCCGGATGCCGCGCACCAAGTGCGATTTTTGCCGCCGTCAGGCTGGTGAAGGCGAGGCGTTTCGGCCTGTATCTGCTGATAAGGTCCTCCAGCCTTGCGGGGGCATAGGCGGCGGCCGGGATGTCCTTATCCATGCCGGAGGCCGTTTTCGCCAGA
>JBFHGI010000359.1:0-3448 GCA_041583175.1 Pseudorhodobacter sp.
ATCCCGCATTTCGAACGGACGATGGCCGATGGCGCGGCCTCGGTCACCGATCTTGCCCGCATCGCAGCCGAAAGGGGCCTGATGCTGGACCTGCATTGCGATGAAACCGACGACCCGCTATCGCGCCATGTCGAAACCTTGGCGAGGGAAGTCACGCGCCACGGGCTCGGATGGCGGGCGGCGGGCAGCCACCTGACCTCGATGCATTCGATGGATAATTACTATATGTCCAAGCTGCTGCCCCTGATGGCGGAAAGCGGCATGTGCGCGATACCCAATCCGTTGATAAACATCACCCTTCAAGGGCGGCACGACACTTACCCCAAGCGCCGGGGCCTGACACGGGTGAAGGAAATGCAGGCGCATGGTATCACCGTCGGCTGGGGGCAGGATTGCGTGCTGGACCCGTGGTATAGCCTTGGCACGGCCGATATGCTTGATGTGGCCTTCATGGGCCTGCATGTCGCGCAGATGACCTCGCCGCAGGAAATGGCGCGTTGTTTCGATATGGTGACGACGCAGAATGCGGCCATTCTGAACCTTGAAGGTTACGGGCTGAAAGTGGGCGCGCAGGCAAGCCTTGTGGTTCTGGATGCAGGCGGACCGATTGAGGCGCTGCGCCTGCGGCCAGACCGGCTGTGCGTGGTCTCGAAAGGCAAGGTCGTGGCAGAACGCGCGCGCAACGATGCGCGGCTTTCCTTGCCGGGCCGCCCGCCCTTCGTGCGGCGGCGGCATCACACGGGGCAGGTATAAGCCCTTACAATTGCGCCTCTATCTTGCGCTGTAGCAGCGGCAGCCCTTCGGCTGCGGCAAGCGCTGCCGCTTTGCGCAAACCTGCCGCACGCTCTGCGCGGTTGCGGCACAGCAGCGCCTCGCAAGCCAATGCGCGCGCCTCCAACGCGCCGGTGCCATCGCCGTCAAATGTCGCGCGAAAATAGTCCAGATCGCGCTGAGCAAGTTTGCGTGCCTGAAACCGCAGGCGAATAACGGTGCCGATGTCGCGCAAACCGGGCCTCGGGGGCGGCAAGATCCTGCGATCAGGATAGCCATTCGCAGGGCCCGGTTCTTTCAAAAGCCCGCCAATCATCAACAAGATCTCGGCGCGGGCCAAGGTGAAATAGCGTGCGAAGGTGACGTTGCCGCGGGTCTTCGTATCCTCGACGACCGCGCAGAGTTTCGGCCAGCCGATCGCAATCTGCCCAAGACGCAGATGATAAACGGCATTGATGAGCCCGATGCCTTCAATGAGGTTGTAATCAAGATAGGTCCGCGACAGGTCGATCATTTTGTCCAATGCGGGGCGGGCGCTTTTGGGGTTAGGGCCAAGGGTCACATTGACGGACCAAAGCGACAGCAAGACATGGGCATCCGCCGTCCCCGGCACGGTCAAGGACAGCCCCTTTTCAGCCAGTTCAACGGCGGCTTCGGTTTCCTCTGCGATCTGGTGGCCCAAAGCATCCGACCAGATGGCAAAGCCTTGGCCGCGCATGTCGCGTTGCGCCTCGGCAAATTCACGCAAGGCTTCGCTTCGTTCGCGGGACAGTAGAACCTTGCCCTGAGACCGGTAATGCGCCCCTTGCAGATAAAGGATTTGCAGCTTGAGTCGGGTCGCCCCCAAAGCCTCTGCCGCCGCAAGCGCCTTTTCTGCCAAGGCCAGGAAATCCCTGGATGCCAAGGCGCTGGTTTCCTCAAAAGCGCGTAAAAGTGGCAAATGCAACCACGCGGCAGAAAGCGCATCCCCCCGGCGTTCCGCTTGCGCAATGCCGTTTCGGGCAAGCTCTATGGCTTGGGGATAGTCGCGGGTATGGGTCAAGGCTGTGGCGTAATGCGATAGCGCAATAGCGACGGCCCGTTCATTGCGACCTGCCCGCACTCGGTCCAGAAATTCGCTGCCCACCTCGATGACACGGGCGAAATGTCCCTTGAAGTTCATCGCTTCAAGCCAATCGACGACCATACGATCAAGATCCGCCTGACTGACAATGTCAGGATTCTGGCGCAACATGTCGCGCACAATCAGCAAGACACGATCCACTTCCGTCAGGTCATAGACCATCAGCGCCTTATGGGCCGCGCGAATGAAATAGGGCGCGGCACGGTCGGGCCGTTGGGCGGCACGGAACTGATAGGCGAGCGTTTCGCATACCTCATCCAGACGTGTCATGTTTTGCGCTTCAATGGCCTCAGCGATAATCTGATGCATCTCGCTACGGCTCTCATCAAGCAAGCTTCCGTAAATCGCATCGCGCAACAATGCATGGCGAAAGCGCCACTGCGCTTGGCCCATGTCGGGGGTGGGCTCGATCAGGCCACGGGCAGCAGCCTCGGCCAGAGGCGCTGTCAGATCCTGCGTTTGCTCGGCCCGTTCCAGAACCCTTTGGTTGAACTGGCGACCTTGTACCGCAGCAAGCCGCAGGGTTTTCCGATGCGTGCGGGGCAGCGCGTCAACGCCCGTCATGACCAGATGTTGCAAATTGCCTGCGACCACATCCAGACCAAAGCCGGCCCGCATTGCCAGCCCTTGCCCCGTATCCTCCAAAGCATCGACTGTAGTGAGATAGCGTAAAATCTCTTCGATAAACAGCGGGTTACCTTCGGATTTCTCAAACAGGAACTGACCAAATCCAAAGGTCAGCGCGGCGTTGCGCAATTTGCGGCGGGCCAGTTCCTGGGTTTCGGCCTCTGAAAGCCCCGCAAGTCGAACCGTCTGCCGCGCAGCCTCAAACGCCCCGCCATGGGCCCCGTCGGGGCGCGTCGTGATAAGCAGATGGCAAGGGTGATCGGGCGGATGACGCTGCAAATCCTCGATCAACGCCCGCGTTGCGCCATCCATCCAATGCGCATCTTCGATGACCAATAAAGTCGGTGCAACGGCGCAAAGACGGGTCAGCGCCCGCCGCAGGCTTTCATGCAGCGCTAGGGCCAGGCCGGTATCATTGTCAGAAAAGGGGCTTGCGTCCGCGCTGGGCGACATGACGTGCAGCAATGGTTCAAAGGCGATGCCGTCGCCCAGAACGCGCCGCAAGGCCGCCAATATCGTATCCGTGCCGTCTGTCTGCGTCACGCGACACGCCGACAAGAGAATATCGGCAATCGGTTGGTAAAGCGCCTGTGACCCCGCGCGGCAATGGCCTTGAAGGAATTGGTACTCATCTTCCATCAAATGCCGGAAATCATGCAGCAATCTGGATTTCCCGATGCCTGGCGGGCCTTCAATCCGGGTGATATGCCACCCTGGCTTGGCGTTTCTCGTCAGATCTTGCAACACATTTAGCTGTGCTTCCCGCCCCACCATATCCACGAGGCCCCGCCTGATCCGCCGGGAAAATCGCCCGGGGGCATCAATGCTGCCTTTCAGCGCGTAAACCCTCGACGGCCCCGAAAGGCCCTTCAGTTCGAGGCGGCCAAGATCGGTATAAGCCACCTCGCCCTCGACCTGTTCGAAAAT
>JBFHGI010000360.1:0-3430 GCA_041583175.1 Pseudorhodobacter sp.
GAGCATTCGCGAAAAGATGGATGCGCTGATGCGCGTGGGGCTTGGTTATATCAAGGTAGGCCAGCAGGCGACGACCCTTTCGGGCGGCGAGGCGCAGCGGGTCAAACTGTCCAAGGAGTTGAGCCGCCGTGCGACGGGCCGCACGCGTTATATTCTGGATGAACCGACCACGGGCCTTCACTTCGAGGATGTGAAAAAGCTGCTGGAGGTGCTGCACGAACTGGTGGATCAAGGCAATACTGTGATCGTGATCGAGCATAACCTGGACGTGGTGAAAACCGCTGATTGGGTGATCGATATCGGCCCCGAAGGTGGCGATGGCGGTGGGATGATCGTGGCGACCGGCACGCCGGAAGATGTTGCCAAGGTCGACGCCAGCCACACAGGCCGCTACTTGCGCGACATGCTGAAACCGCGCAAACTGGCAGCGGAATAAGCAGTAGAGGTACGGTTTGGAACGATTTTTCAGGTTTATAGGCCGTGGTCTCCAGCTTCTGATCGCCTTGGGAATTCTGCTCTGGGCGGCCTTTGCGGTTCACTTTCAACTGGCGCCACCGTTCCGTATCGCGGCAATCGCGGTGCTTGCAGCGGTGGCATTGATGATACTGTTTCTGGCAGGCAGTGGGCGCTGGCGCGGCGTCTGGCGCTGGATGGGGCTGTCCGCGATTGTGATTTTCGGCTGGTGGCTGACGGTGACGCCGCGCAATGATCGTGACTGGCTGGACGATGTGTCGCGCAATGTCACGGCAGAGCCTGTCGAAGGTGGACTGCTGGTCCACAATATCCGCAATTTTGACTGGACCTCTGAAACCGAGGCGACGCCCGCGTGGTATGATGCCACGGTAGACCCTGACAAGATCGCTTCGGTTGATATGTTTTTGTCTACCTGGGGCAATCCCGATATTGCGCATACGCTTGTCAGCTTCGGGTTCGAGACGGGCGAACATATTGTTTTCTCGGTCGAAACCCGCAAAGAGGTGGGCGAGGTGTACTCTACCCTCGGCGGCTTCTTCCGGCTCTATGAGCTTTCCCTGATCGCGGCGGATGAACGGGACATCGTGCGCTTGCGTACGGATCTGCGGGGGGAAACTGTCAGCGTCTATCCCATTGATCTGACGCCCGAGCAGCGCAAAAGTCTGTTCCTGTCTTACGTCAATTTTGGCAATACGCTGGATAAGGAACCAGCGTGGTACAACACCCTGACCACCAATTGCACCACGGTGCCTTATTTCATGGTGGGGGAGTTTTCGGACAAGATCACGCTGGATCGGCGGATGATGTTGCCCGGCCGTTTGCCCGAATACCTGAATGAATTGGGCGTTCTGGCCAAGGGGCAGGATATGGCACAGGTCCGCAAGCAGGCAAGATTGGGCGCGCTTGGGCCCGCGGGGCAAGACGGCAGAGCCTTTTCGCAGCTGGTGCGCCGGGCTTGGGCGTCGCCATAATCTTGACTGGCTTCTTTGCCATCTTGCTACGGACACCGGTTAGGAAAGGTATGATGTGCAGGAACTTATTTTCGCGGTGGCCCTTGGCGGCTTGCTGGCTGTCCCTGCCAATGCAAGCCAACCCATCAAGGAAAGTCTGGTCGAGTGTGCTGTTTTGGTAGAGCTTCTTCTGGGAGAGCAGAGCTTCGTTCCCGGCCAGAATGAGATGCTGGACCTTTACACCAAAGCCGCCGCCTCCATGCGGGCAGAGGCGGCGCGGCAAGCGGATGCGGGTTATGTTACGCGGATGTCGGCGGTCAAGCGTGACCTGTGGGACCAGCGTTGGGATGAAGGCCAATGGGATGACCCGAACAATCGCGCCGATCTGGCGGAGTGGTGGACCTATTGCTTCAGCCTCGCCAAGCATCTTGAGTTGAAGCTGGAGCCGTAAGCCACGGCCGCAGTCCGGTTAACGTTTGCTCAGAGGGCAGGTGGAAAGGCCAAGGATCGAGTAAAGTGGGCAGGTCTTCATCAAGCCTGTGCCAAGTGCAATCAACCCGAGCACGATGAACACCCAACGAAAACCAAAGCTTGGCATCAGGAAGAAGGCAGCCAGCAATGCCACCCCGAAAATGATTCTCAGGATGCGGTCAATCCCGCCGACATTGGTCTTGAGCATGTTACACTCCTATGGTTATGGCCGCGAGGTGCGGCCGATCCGCATAAGGATAGAACACATTCACATTCGTGCAATTGATATAGATCAGCCGCGGCCGCGTTTTTCGAAGCGGGGGAGCATTGCGCTGAAATCCATCCCCTTGCCATCCTCATCCTCGACAAACCGCGTATAAAGCGCCGCTGCAAGTTCGCCCATCGGCGTATCGGCGTCGGCAGAAGCCGCGGCTTGTTGCGAAAGCCGCAGGTCCTTTAGCATCAGTTCGGAAGCAAATCCGGGTTTGTAGTCGTTATCCGCAGGGCTTTTCGGTCCGATGCCAGGGGCAGGGCAATAAGCGTTCATGGTCCAGGAATAGCCGGAAGAGGTGCTGACCACGTCAAACATCTTCTGCCGGTCCAGCCCGAGTTTATCTGCCAAAGCGAAGGCTTCGCAGGTGGCAATCATGGTGACGCCAAGGATCATGTTGTTGCAGATTTTCGCCGATTGACCGGCGCCAGCGGCACCGCAATGGACGGCCTTCTGGCCCATAATCTCAAACAACGGCTGCACGGTGACAAAGGCATCATCGGACCCGCCGACCATGAAGGTCAGCGTTCCGGCTGTTGCGCCGCCAACTCCGCCCGAAACCGGGGCGTCCAGCGCCCCGAGTCCCGCTGCTGCGGCTTGATCGGCTACCGCACGCGCACTGTCGACATCCACGGTGGAACAATCGCAAAGCACGGCGCCCGCCGACATTGCGGGTATCACCTCGGCCGCAACACTGCGCAAAATCGCACCATTGGGGAGCATCGTCATCACCACATCAGCGCCTTTGGCCGCAGCGGCGGCGCTGTCGGCTTTGGCCACGCCCGCTGGCATCGGGGCTGTCAGATCAAAGCCCGTCACCTCATGTCCCGCCGCAGCTAGATTGGCTGCCATTGGCCCGCCCATATTGCCCAAGCCGATAAACCCGATTTTCATTTTGTTTCCTCCCATGTCCAGGCCTGCTTGCCCAAAGGCATCAGCATGGCTGCGACCTCTGCGGCGCTGACGGCCTCAATGCTTTCGTGCAGCCACTTCGGCTTGCGATCCTTATCAATCACTGCGGCGCGGATACCCTCCAGAAAGTCGCCTTTTTCCTGCGCGCGGTAGGTATAACGGAACTCCAGTTCCAGCGCGCGGGGCAGGGTGGGGGCATCGCCCAAGCGGTGCTGCATCTCGATCGTTGCGCAGGCGGCCAGCGGTGACACCCGCGACAAAGCCTTTTGGGCGGCCTGCGCGAAATCACCTTGGTCCGCCCGCAGCGAGCGAAGGATATCACCCAGAGTCTCGCCACCGAAGTGCCGGTCAA
>JBFHGI010000361.1:0-3428 GCA_041583175.1 Pseudorhodobacter sp.
GGGGCGTTGCCCAATCTGTGCAACTGACGCAAGACGAGGTGGCCGCCGCCTATGCCGAAAAACTGGCATCGCGTGCGCCCGTTGGCACCGGGGTCGGTGTGATCTTCCTGCTCTTTGCGTTGATGTTGACGACGGCGCGCGGGGTGGCCCCTTCGGCGGATCATCGCCCGCTTTTGATCGGGGCTGGCGGGGTGGTGCTTGGCCTCTTGGCCGATGCGCTGTTCATCACACCCAACGCAACGCCGGGCACAACGGTGATGATCCTCGCGCTGCCATTTGCGCTGGCGCTGTACGGGGCGTATTACGCCGCAGCCATGCTGACCCGGAATGAGTTGATCCGCGTGGTGTTTCCGCCGCTGATCCTCATCATTGCGGTTCTGGGCTCCATCCTCGGCGGTATCACCAACCCGACCCCCGCTGCGGCCCTCGGGGCCGGAGGCGCGATCTTGCTGGCGGCTTACCGCAAGCTGGGCGACCTGAACAAATCGGGCAGCATTATTATCATGACGGCCTTTGCCATCGTGATCATGATTCTGGTTGGCGTGAACTTCGACCTGCGCGTGGGTGTGGGCGTCACCACGACCGAGCAATGGATCGCTTGGGCTGTGGCCCAAGCCACCTATTCCTTTGCGATGTTCGGCCTTTTCTATGCCTGCTGGGTGTTGTGGCGCAACTCCGTGCTGACGCCGGTTCTGCGCGAAACCACCAAGGTCACGTCGATGGTGTTTGCCATCCTGATCGGCAGCCAGATCCTGAACCTCGTGCTGATCTCATTCGGGGGGGAGCATTATATCCAGAGCTTCCTGCGCAGCTTTGACAATGAGTTGACAGTATTCCTGATCGTGATGCTGGTGCTTTTCGTGCTTGGCTTCGTGCTGGACTTCCTGGAGATCATCTACATCGTGGTTCCGATCGTCGGCCCCGTCATTTATGGCGGCACGTTCGACCCGTCCTGGGTGACGATCATGATCACGGTGAACCTGCAAACCTCGTTCCTGACACCGCCTTTCGGCTTCGCGCTGTTCTATTTGCGCGGCGTGGCTCCGAAAGAAGTGACAACGGGCCATATCTACAAGGGCGTTATACCTTTCGTTTTGATCCAGGTCGGCGCTTTGCTGTTGCTGTATCTGTTCCCGGGAGTTGTGACGATTGTGCCGAACCTGCTGGCAGGCTAGGGCTGTAAACAGTGCAAACGCGAAAGGCCGCCCCGAACCGGGCGGCCTTTTTGCTTTTCGGGGCGTAAATGGGGCTATACCACGCCGATGCCGCGCAGGATGATGTCTTTGACCTGCTGTTTCGCCTGTTTCCAATCCGCGTCGGACAGTGGTTTGCCATCGTTCAGGGTTTCAACCTGATGCCCGAAATCGGCATAATGCTGGGTTGTCGCCCAAAGCATATAGAGCAGATGGCGCGGGCTGATCGGGGCCATCTGGCCTGCGTCGATCCAGCCTTGGATCACGGCAATCCGCCCGTCGGTCCAGTCGCGCAGCGTGTTTTCAAGATAATCCTGAATGACGGGTGCGCCATGCATCACCTCCGACGCCCAGACCTTGGACCCGTTGGGATGACGGCGCGAGATTTCCATTTTGGCGTCAATATAGGCACCGATGCCCGTCGCCGGGTCTGGCGCATTGTCAAAACTGTCAGCGGCGTGCAGCCATATCTCGAAAATATCCTGCACCACGCGGCGGTAAAGCTCTTCTTTCGTGGCGAAATAGTAATGCAGGTTGGCTTTCGGCAGGCCCGCGACATCGGCGATCAACTGCATGGTGGCTCCGCCAAATCCGGCCTCTGCAAAGACCGTTTCTGCGGCAGTAAGGATCGCCCGCTCATTTTCACGGCGAGTCTCTAGGCGTTTTGAGGGGCGGGGCTGGCTTGTCATCTGCGGCTTTGCGAATTTTCTTGACCGCTTGGTCAGGTTGTGTTGCGCTATGATCAAAGCATAGGGCGGCGGGGAGACTCGCGGCAAGAGGCAATAGACCTCGGCAACAACAGGAGAGATGGGATGGCCGCACCGGGCGAGAATCTTCGGATTGATAAGGAACGTCTGTGGGACAGCCTGATGGAGATGGCCAAGATCGGCCCCGGCATCGCGGGCGGTAACAATCGCCAGACCTTGACGGATGAAGATGCCGAGGGGCGGGCCTTGTTCCAAAGCTGGTGCGAGGCGGCGGGTATGACGATGGGCGTCGATACAATGGGCACGATGTTTGCCACCCGCGCGGGCACCGATCCCGATGCGCTGCCGGTCTATATGGGCAGCCATCTGGACACCCAACCGACGGGGGGGAAATATGACGGAGTGCTGGGAGTGCTGGGCGCGCTGGAAGTGGTGCGCAGCCTGAACGATGCGGGCATCAAGACCAAGCATCCGATCGTGGTCACAAACTGGACGAATGAGGAAGGCACGCGGTTTGCGCCTGCCATGCTTGCCTCGGGCGTCTTTGCCGGAATGCATGATCAGGACTGGGCCTATGCCCGCAAGGATGCTGAGGGTAAGGCATTTGGCGATGAGTTGAAGCGCATCGGCTGGGTCGGTGACGAAAAGGTTGGCGCGCGCAAGATGCATGCGATGTTTGAACTGCATATCGAACAGGGTCCGATTTTGGAGGCCGAGGGCAAGGATGTGGGCGTTGTTACCCATGGGCAGGGGCTTTGGTGGTTGCAGATCACCCTCACCGGCAAGGACGCGCATACCGGCAGCACACCGATGAATATGCGGGTGAATGCGGGGCTTGGCATGGCGCGGATCACCGAACGCGTGCATCAGATCGCGATGAGCCATCAGCCCGGTGCGGTCGGGGCGGTGGGTCATGCCAATGTCTATCCCAATTCGCGCAACGTCATCCCCGGCAAGGCGGTATTCACGGTGGATATCCGCACGCCGGATCAGGGCAAGCTCGATGCGATGAAAGCGGAGGTGATGCGCGCGGCCCATGCGGTTGCAGCGGAACTGGGCCTTGGCTGCGAGATCGAGGATGTCGGCCATTTCGACCCGGTGACCTTCGATCCGGGGCTGGTGAACGTGGTGCGCGCCTCGGCCGAGCGGCTTGGCTACAGCCATATGGATATCATTTCCGGCGCAGGGCATGATGCCTGCTGGATCAACCGCGTGGCGCCGACGGTGATGATCATGTGCCCATGCGTGGACGGGCTGAGCCATAACGAGGCGGAGGAAATCAACGCGGACTGGGCTGCTGCCGGAACAGATGTGATGTTCCATGCGGTGTTGGAAACCGCAGGCGTGGTACAATGAGGCGCGCGGGGATGGCTGTGCCCCTTGTCCTGGCCGCGTGTGTCAGTGGCGGGGCAGAGCACGTGGCGGGTGGCTATGCGCCAATCGATGCGTCCGAAAACACCGATCTGCACCGCTATCTGCCAGCGGGCGTCTCGGCCGCAAACCTGCTGCTGAGCGCCGATACCTGCTA
>JBFHGI010000362.1:0-3417 GCA_041583175.1 Pseudorhodobacter sp.
GAAATCATCTGCGGTCCGGACCGTTTCGGCGCAATGGTGGAAATCCGTACGGCCAAAGACAATGGCGGGAACGCGGTGCAGCATCCCTTCGACCGACACAGCCGAGGAGATCGAGACAGAGACTGCGGCGCTCGCCAGAATGTCGTGCAAGTTCGCCTCGGTCACGATGACTTGAGGATGCGCGCGCGCCAGCCAGTCCAGAATCTCGAAGGTCTCCAGCCCCCGCACGCGCGGATGCGGTTTCACGATAACAGGCCGCCCATCGGCATGGGCGATCACTGTTTCCAGCATTTCCCGCGCCGTCATATGGCGGGCGCGCTCGACCGGATCGGACCAGTCTTGCAGGAACACAGCAATCGCGCCCTTGGGAAACTCTGTCACCGCCGCCTCTTGCCCGTAGCGTGAGATGCGGGCGGTTTTCAGCCGCGCCTCCAGTCGGGCAAACATGCGGGCGGCGGGCTTTTGCGGGATGGACAGCGGGTCAAAGCACAAATCCGTCAGGCTGCTATCGGCAAAAACCCCTTTGGGATCGACGTACCAGAACGGGTACATATAGGCCAAACCAATGTTCAAAAGCCCTTCCCGCGCAATGCGGCCATTATGGACGAAGTTGAAATCGGGGCCAGTGGGGCCAGTGGTCAAGGCGTCAAAATCCCGATGACAAACCGCAACCGTCGCGCCCAAAGCGGTGAAGCCGTCGCGCAAATGCTGGTAGAAGGGCGGCAAACCGCTGCCGTCCGGTTCCGCCATATGCAGCGGCATGTGGAACAGGATCCGCGCCATTCGGCTTCAGGCCTCGATCACGGTCGCATTGGCGAAGACGGCATCAATCATTGCTGCCGTTCCGTGGGTAAACTCCAGCGGGCAAGGATAGGGCGCGCCGCTGCGCAGGGTTTCGCCAAAGGCTTGCACTTGCAGAACATAATGGTTCACGCCCGGCCACCGCTCCACCGTCACCGCGCTGCCCATGCGCAGTTCCAGCTGCGCTTCGCCATAGCTGTTGGGGTTGAAGGGCGCTGTCAGCCGGATCACGCCTTTTTCGCCGTGGAAGGTCATTTCCTGTCGGGCATGCATCCGCATCGAGGTGATGGCCGAATAGGAAAAGCGACCGATCTCGCCTGCCATCGTGCCGGTCACCTGCGCCCAGGTATCCACCCCGTTTTCCTGCCGCATGATGCAGCGCAGCGTTTCGGGTTCTGCCCCCGTCACGAAACGGGCAGAGCCGTAAGTGTAGACGCCAATGTCATAAATCCCGCCGCCGCCGGTTTCGGGCTTGTTGCGGATATTGCCGGGGTCGGCGCGGTTGTCATAGCTGAACACCCCGTCCACCTGCACCAGCCGCCCGATCGCACCCGACTGCACCAAGTCGCGGGCGCGCTGCCATTGCGGGTGATGCACGATCATATAGGCTTCGGCGGCCAAGAGCCCGCTGGCATCCCGCGCGGCGATTATCTGCGCGATGTCCTCTGCCTTCAGCACAATCGGCTTTTCCGTCAGCACCGGCTTGCCCGCGGCCAGCGCCTTTAGCGTCCAGTCCAGATGCAGATGGTTCGGCAGCGGGATATAGACGGCATCAATCGAAGGGTCTGCCAGCAGCGCCTCATAGCTTTGATGCACGACCAGTGCCGGAGCGAACGCACGGAACGGCTCTGCCTTGGCGGGGTCCGAGGTGGCAATGGCCGCGAATTCAGCACCTTTGGCGGCATGGATCGCAGGGGCCATATGCTCGCGTGCGAATTTTCCGGCCCCCAGTACGCCCCAGCGAATTGGCTTGCTCATCGTCATCTCCCCTTGTTTCCCCGCAGCTTAGACGCCCTGCCCGACCAAGTGAAGTCGCTGCGTGACGCCACGTCATTGAACGCTGTTCATAAAATCCATTGACCGCCAATCCAACTTGAACCATGTTCAATGAACAGCGTTCACAAAAGGAGACTCACCATGCTCACCCGTTTCACAACTCTGCTTTCCTGCCTCGCCCTGACAGCCGCCCCCGCCTGTGCCGGTGGCAGCGAGCAGCATTCCGCGCAATCGGTGACCCATAGCGGCCAAGCCTCCGCGCATGGGTCGGCGGCGGTTGTCTCGGGGGCCGCAACGGTGGCAGCCGTGCCGCTTATCGTAACCGGTGCAGGCCTTGCGATATCCGGTGCGGCTTTGGTCGACGTTGGGGCAGGCTCTGTTGCCGCAGGCAGCGCCCTTGCCACGACACCGCCCAACACCCGGCGCGTTGCCCCGAATGCCGCGCCGACGCTTGATTAAACCAAAACCCAGGAAGGGGAATTTGCCATGTATCGCTGGATCATTCTGGCCTTTCTCGCGCTGTGCTTCGCCCTGCCCTTGCATGCCGGCAGCTCCGAGGCAGGCAAGCCGCAGCTTCCCGCTGCCGAGGTCGCAGCCTTTTCGAACCGTGTGCAGCAAGACCTTGCGGCGCGCGGGGCCAATGTGGCCATCGTGGCCCGTATGGGCCGCAATCCCGATCATTTGCCCAAAGGCGTGCGCTACACCCATGTCAGCTATTGGGTGTTGTCGCAGATAAAGACCGCCGACGGGCGCACAGGGACGGGGTACCGCGTCTATAACCTCTATCAAGACAGCAAGAACGGCACGCGCAGCAGTCTGGTTCAGGACAGCCCCGCCGATTTCTTTGCGGGCGCCTATCGACTGGATGCAGGCATCATCATTCCCGATCTGCGGTTGCAGAAGAAACTGCTGAAGGTGATCGCGAGCCCGACCTACAGGTCCTTGCACAATCCAAGCTATTCGGTACTGGCAAATCCCAACACCAGCCAGTTTCAGAATTGCACCGAGCATACGCTGGATGTGATGATGGCGGCGCTATACGACACGCGGGATGTTGCGCAGATCAAGGCCAATGTCGCGGCGCATTTCAAGCCGCAGCCCATCCCCATCGGCGGGTTGAAGCGCGCCTTCGCCCCTGCCGCAAGTCAGGCGCTGACCACGGCAGATCACGGCGCGAACGTCGCCACCGCGACCTTCAGTTCCATCGCGCGGTTCATGCAGGCGAACAAGTTGGCAAAATCCGTCTATCGGCTGACACCCGACAAGGCCTACCGGTTCTAAGAAGATCAATCCGGGCAGTATCTCCAGGCCGGAACGAAGCGACCCGACCGCGCCAGCCATGGCGCGGTTTCATAACGGACAAAGGCCGCTTTTGGTTCTGGTCGGCCGATGTTTTGCGCCATAAGCTGCGCGTTGAAACGATGGCAGAATCCCTGGTGCAGGACGGTTGCTTGGCGATGTTGAACTTTGCGAAACTCCCGCTGCTCTGGCGCCACCTGACCGGGGCATGGAAACCTGCCGAACCCGCAAAGCCCACCACAAAAGCGGAGCTAAACACCGTCTTGCGGGCCGTGCCGCCACAGAAAGCTGGCACTTGGGTGTCGACAAAGCGCGCAGCGC
>JBFHGI010000363.1:0-3417 GCA_041583175.1 Pseudorhodobacter sp.
GGCTGTGGACGCCGGGGCAGACCCCACACCTCTGCCCCCCGCCCGAGGCCGAAGCGCTGAGGATGAAGGGTTACGCGGGTTCCATTGCGTGGAACGCGGCAGGCCAGATAGCCATCACCTCACCAAAGGGCGGGGTGGTGATGTTGTTCGATGAAACTGGCACATATCAGATGACCTTGACCCGCGCTGATATCAGCGGCGTGGCCCCCTTGGGGTCTGACGGCTTTCTGACCAGCGACGGCAATGGCACCTTGATGGCGCTTAGCGATGAGATGCTGGCACCGCTGAGCCAGAGCACGCTGCACTGGGATAACCATATCGTCAGCATCTAAGCCCTGGGGTATTGCCACTAAACCGATCTATTCGGTGACCACGGCCCACTCTGCCAATTCGGCGGTTGTCAGGATGTAAATCTCATCAGCCGGAGTCGCCAAGGCTGGCCCCATGATGCGCAAATCAATGCCCATTGTGACCAAATGATCCAGAACTTCTGCCTGCCCGCGTTGGATATCCTCGGTCGCCAGAAAGGCGGGAAGGATAGTGTTTTCACCAAAACTATGCTGATGCACCCCGAACCGCCCGCCGTCTTCGACCTTTCGCGCCGTGCCGCCAACGAAGATATAAGGGCAGGCTGACAGGCAGATGGCCCCCTGCTCCACCTGTGTTTCAATCCCCAACTCACGCATCACGCGACCTACCGTCAACGCATCCGACACGCTGCCGCCCGGACTATCGAGTGTGACAAAGGCCGGGGTGGCGGCGCGAAGCTCATTTGCAATGCGTGACCCATCGCCGGGGGTGATTTCACCGCGCAGGCTAAGTCCTACACTGTCCCCTTCGGTGACTGGCGTTGCAGTTAGCCTGCGCGGCATGTTCGGGTCCGTTTCGCCGCCGGGCTGTGTGGGTGCGCTTGGGTCATAGCGGCGGCGCTGATCGCCGGGATGGGTGGGTTGCGTCATATCCGGCGCGTTGGAGGGCGAGAACATCGCGGGCAACGTCGGGCCAAGCTCTATCGCGATCAACATCACTGCGACCCCGATTTGCCCGCCCAGCAGCCAACGCAGGACACGCCGCTCTGCCGGATAGGCCGTTTCGGGCTGCCGTTCAGGTGTTTCCCCCATTACAGAATGACCTTGGGAGGTTCTGCTTCCGCGTGATGTGATGGCAATGCCCCATCCGGTTTCAACGCCGCATCCGGGCTTGCCGCCTCTATTTCGCGCAAGGCTAGTACAGCAGCGCGAAGCTCGGAAACGGTCATCGCATCCTCAACCCGCGACGGCTCTCTGCCCGTGCGAATGGCGGCTTGCGCAACGGCGACGATCAACACCAAAACCGCTGGCAGCAAATCAATCGCAATGGCCCCCGCCCAAGAGGGTGCAAAGTTGCCAGCATAGCGGATAACCGCATCCGCGGTCGAAATCGGCGTATAAATCACCTCGGAGGCAGGCTCCAGCGCCAGCACATCCGATGCCGCCGCTTGCAGCGTCTCGGCCCGCCGCGCAAGAACCTCCAGAAGTGAGGTGATGGTGGCTTGCTGCGCCGCCTGTCCGCTTTCGTTATCCGCATCCAGACGAGGCAGCACCACGGATTGCGCCAGATCGCGCGCGGCACGATCCACCAAAGGCGCCACCGACAACTGCCGCAACGTGGTGATAACCCCAGCTAAACGCACCGCTTCTTCCGAAAACTCCACCGAGCGATCCTCAACAGCCCCAGGCGCGACAGTCAGCGCGCGCATCCGGCTCAGAATGGCATTGCCTTCGGTAAAAGCCGCTGCAACACGCGCTTCCTGCGCAAGGATAAGCTGTTCCAGCGCGGCCAGTTCATCCGACTTTTGCGTCAGCACCCGAAACACTGCGCCCCGCCCCGCAAGGCCCGACAGGCTGCCGGCCGCCTCTTGCGCCGACAGATCCTCAAACCCTTGTCGCGTCCGCCCGACATCGAGCGCAAGCGCCTGTGCTTGCAACGTAACCTCATTCGCGCGTTCCAACGAGGTCTGGTAATCCTGAACCGTGCGCGCCAGATGCTGTTCAACCGCGGCTGACCCTGCAAGCGCCGCCGCGTTCAACCAGGATGACATCGCAACGATGGCCGCCGATCCGATGATCATCGCAAGAAACAGCCACAAGCGCGTGGCCGCCGTTCGCATGGCAGGCAGCAGGCGCAGCAGATAGGACCAAAAGACAAAGATGCCGGTGGAAACCGCAGCAGAATAGGCGACCGCCGCAAACAGGGACAGCGCGCCGCCATCATCCAGCAAACCACGCACCCCCAGATAGGTGTATATGCCAGAAGCCACTGCAAGCACGCCAAGGGCTGCCGATGTAAAACTGTCAAGCCAGTTGAGATGCCCTTCAACCTCGCGCGCGTGGCGCAAGCCTTGTGTATCTGTGCCCACGGGACCGCCTTCCAATCGTTGAACATAAGTCTTTAGCCATATGTACATAGGATGAGGCGGGGTAAAACCCAAATGCAAAGCCGCGTGATCGACCTGCCGCGCAAGACTCAACCTCCGGTCGCCAGAACAGGCTTACAACACTCGCGACGCATTTTCCGAGATGAGGGCCAAAAACTATGTGTAGAGCCACAAAATCTGCATATTCGTGACGTTAGTGATAGCGCAAATCACTTGTGTCGCAGGAGTATCGAATGGCCCTATTTCGCACTATCATGAACACCATCACCGGCAGATCATCAGAACCGCAAAGCTCCGGCGGCATGGATGCGGATAAGATACCCGAGGATTTGCAGAAACTGGAACTTGTTGAACCCGGTCTGGCGCGAAAGGTCTGGGACTACATCTCGGGCGCGGGCGATGCCACTGTCCTGTCAACGCTGTCACAAAAGGGTGGGGCTTTGAACGGGGGCGGCTATGTCGCGCAGAACCAACCTTCCCCCTATATCGCCCGCCGCCTCGCCTTTGCCGACCCGGCCATGCCGACGGATGCGCTGGTCCGCTATGTCCAGGTGCTGACAGCCGCACGCCAAGGCAACCTCAGCAGCCTGCGCGAGGTGCCCGCCACGGATGCTACCCGCCCCGAGTTACGGGTTTTTCTGGCAGAGTTGAAATCAGCGCATGATATTGCCCGCGCAAAATGCAAGGATACCCCCCTTCCGGAACGCACGAATGACCAGCTTATGGAAATCGTGACCGGGCTTGGCGGAACCGCCGAAGATCTGTTTGATATCGTCTTTTACAAAGACACCCACTATGGTTCTGGCAAAGGCTTGGAACTGCGGAACCGGATGGATCTTCCCGCATTGGTGCGCGCCGAACCCGAGGCCTTCCTCGCCCAGAATGGCCGCCTACCGATACCCGGCCGCGTTCGACTGTTCGAATTCGTCACCAGCGATGACCTGTTTGACACCCCACCTTTCGACAAGATGGTGATTGACGGGCTTGGCGATGGTGCCAAA
>JBFHGI010000364.1:0-3410 GCA_041583175.1 Pseudorhodobacter sp.
ACCGCAAGCACTGTGGCAATCGACCCGGTGACCGAGGCCGCCATACCGGCGATATGGCCCACAGGTTCCAGAGCCAGCGCATTCAGGTTGCCCAGCGTCAGCCCGGCCATGGCAAACACACCGATCATCCAGATCACGAAAGCGGCAAAGGCAATATCGCCTTGCAGAACCCCTGCCAGAGTCAGCGCAACGATGGTGGAGGATAACACGATTTGCCCGATCAAGGTGCGGGTAATCATCACCCGCATGCCCAAACGCCCGACCAGCATGGCATTGGTCGGGCTGGCAACCCCGGCGCAAAGGGCCACAACGGCAAACCACAGCGGAAAGCTTTCCCCGCGTCCGAAGGTCGTTTCAAACACCTGTTGCGTGCTGGAGAGTGTGCCGAAAAGCGCTGCGAAAATCAGGGTTTGCACGGCGATCGTGGTGACGATGGTGCGATGCGACAGCACTTCTTTCAGCGCTGCAAACAGGGGCGCGGCGCGGAAAGGGCGGCGGTTTTCAGGCGTCAGGGTCTCGGGTTGGCGCATCAGCAGCCAGGTGGTCGAGATGCCTGCGAAAAGGACAAAGGCCACAAAGATGCTCCGCCAGCCGAACGCTGCAATGACCCCGCTTGCCGCCAAGGGGGCAACGGCAGGAACGAGGGTAAAGATCATCATCGCAAAGCTGACGATGCGGGCCATATCGCGACCTTTGTAGATGTCACGCACAAGGGCCAATGACACCACACGCGGGGCAGCCGCGCCAAGGCCTTGCACCACACGCGCCAGAAGAACGCTTTCCAGTGTCGGCGCAAAATAGGCTGCGACGGATGCGGCGCAATAAAGGGCAGCGCCCAGAACGATGATGCGCCGCCGTCCGAAACTGTCAGACAATGGCCCCGCGATGAAGGTGCCAAGGCCCATGCCCAGCACAAAGCTGGTCAGGATCAACTGGGCATTGTTCGGATTTTCCGGGCTAAGCTCTGCGGCAATGACGGGCAGGGCGGGCAGCATGGAATCGATCGAAAAGGCAATCGTGGCGAATAGCATCGCGATCATGGCGATGAATTCGGTTTGGCCCAGGCGTTTGGTCGGGGACGTCATAGCGTATTTGGCTTTCGTAAAGAGGACCGGCGCAAAGATCCGAGCGAGGGCGGCGAAGAGGGGGCGGCCAAATCGGCCGGATGGTCAGAGGGACCGAACCTGTATCGCGACAGGTTCAGCGTGGTTATAAGCTGCGGTTGATCGTGGCACAGTCGGACCAGATCAGGTTTCGGCTTCAGGCTGCGCCAGTTTTTCCGTAAGTTCATCAATAACTTGCTGCCAAGTTTCAACCGGTTGCGCGCCAGACAAAAGATATTGCTGCGCCACAAGAAACCCCGGCACTCCGGTCAGCCCCTTTTGGCGTGCATCCGCATCTCGGGCGATCAGATCATCGCGGTCGGCGTCGGTTGCCAGCAGCCGCGCAGTTGCAGCCTCATCCATCCCCGCCTCACCTGCAATTTTGGCCAGCGTGGCGTGATCTCCAATGTCGCGCCCGTCGCGGAAATAGGCGCGGAAGAGTGCGCCGTTCACTGCGCCTTGACGCCCTTCCAGCCCGGCCCAATGGATCAGGCGATGCGCGTCAAGCGTGTTGGGTGTGCGGGTGATGGCCTCGAAATTTATATCAAGCCCCGCCGCGCGGGCGGCCTCCGCGATGCGGGCGTAAACCTCTACCGCTTGCAGCTTGCCGCCGAATTTGCCTTCCAGATAGGCGCGGCGGTCCATGCCTTCGGCGGGCATCGTGGGGTTAAGCTGGAACGGGTGCCATTCAACAGCAAAGGGATGCTCGGGGCGGCTTTCCAGGGCGCGGTCCAGCAAGGTTTTCCCGATATAGCACCAAGGGCAGATGGGATCGGAAAAGATATCAAGGCGTATCATGGCAAAGTCCGGCTCTTGTGACGTCGTGGAATGGGCTGCCTATCTCATTGTGCCGCGGATGGCGAGGCATTGGCGAATTTTTGACGCAGGCCCTTGCGGTTGAGCTTGCCATTGGCATTGCGCGGCAGCAGCGCCATGTGGTGATAGGCGCGAGGTTGCTTGTAGCGCGCCAGCGTTTGCGCGGCATGTGCGGCCAGTTCCGCTTCGGGCAGGGGATGGGCCGCCGCATAGAAACAGGCGATGATGGTGGTGCCGGGCTTGACCTCGACCTCCACCGCCGCGCAATCGGTAATGCCGGGAAAACGGCCCAATGCGGCCTCTACCTCCAGCGGTGACACACGGTAGCCACCTGCGTTCATCATATCATCGTTGCGGCCCAGATAGCTGATCGCGCCATCCTCGGCCATGCGGGCTGTGTCGCCTGTCAGGTACCACCCGTCCTGAAATCGCGCCTGCGTCGCAGCATCATCGCCAAAATAGCCCAGAAACAGACCGGGGTCGTTGTGATCCACGGCAATAATCCCTTCTTGCCCGACAGGAACAGGCAGGCCATCGGACCCCAGCAAAGCACCACGCCGGCCCGGTTGCGCATAACCCGTGGTGCCGACAGGGGCAGGGCGCGCAGGGCTGCCGGAAATGAAGGTCGAGATTTCGGACATGCCAAAGGCTTCAAAGATCGGGGTTCCCGTGACCGCCTGCCACTGATCGCGGATCGCTTGCGGCAAGGCCTCCCCCGCGGAAAGCCCGTGGCGCAGCTTGGGCAGGTCCGGCAGACCATGGCGCAGCATCTGACGGTACACGCCGGGCGCGGCCGCAAAAATCGTCGCCTCTGCTTGCGCCAGCAGTCCGGCCAATGCCTCCGGTTTGGTGCCGGGGGCAGGGATCAAAGCCGTGGCCCCCATGGTCCAGGGGTCCATCAATCCGGTGCCAAGCGTATAGGTCCAGTTGAACGCGCCTGCGTGCAGCAAGCGGTCCTCGGGGGTCAGCCCGTACCAACCTTGCAGCATCATCGCGCGGCCCAGAATAGCGCGATGCGCATGGGCGACAGGTTGGGGCCGCCCCGAAGTGCCGGAGGTGAAAATGATATAGGCCAGACGGTTGGCGCAGCCATAGGCAAAGGGGGCAGGCGGCAGGCTGTGCATCGCCTCAAGTGCCGCGCTTGGCAGGATCGGGCAGGGCGGCGCCTCTGGCACTGCAACGGGCGCAGACCCCATATCAGCCACAATCAACGCAGGCTCGACCAGATCACACAGGGTCGCGACCTCCGGCGCGGTCAACATGGCCGACGTCGGCACCGGCACCAGCCCCACAGCGATCGCGGCCAGAAAAAGCACCGGAAAGTCCACGCTATTGCCCAACCGCATCAACACCCGGTCGCCGGGCTGCAAGCCTTTGGCCAACAGCCCTGTCGCCACCCCGCTACTCGCAGCCGTCAGCCGGCCATAGGTCCAGTCATCGCTTTGCCCTGCACCCAGCAGGCGCAAAGCAACGGCATCAGGCCGCGTCTTG
>JBFHGI010000365.1:0-3398 GCA_041583175.1 Pseudorhodobacter sp.
CTCGGCGATGGATATTGCCGCGCGGGCCGATGACCCTTCGGTGGTTGCGCAGAGCCTTGGTATGGTCGCGGGCAAGTTGACCGATGGTTTCGCCGATGCGGATGGCAACAAACTGGACCTGCCGAAGGAACAGTTGCGCGCAATGTCGCAGAACGCGCTGCAAATGGGGGCCTTGCAGGGCGAGGATTACTTCAAGGGCTTTGACGCCTATCTGAAAACCGGAGCGCAGCTGAAGCCCGACCCCTACGGCGGCCTGGATGCCCCGATCACCGATAGCGACAAGGCCGAGGACCAGCGCCAGAACAAGATCGCGCTGGCCCGGTCCGGTGCGATGGGGGCGGCGGCAATCGGGCCTGACGGCTCGGTTGATTTCGAGTCGGATGCGGCCAAGGCGGCGATGGATCATATGATGTTCCATCCGGGGTCCTTGAACAATTTTACCCCGCAGATGACACAAAAGATGGCCGAGACGAAGGCCCTGTTCGCTGATGCGACGAACGGGCCAAAGGCCGAGGCGGTGATTGCGGGGACGAAACTGCCAGCGCCGGGCGCGCCGGGGGCGTTGAACTCCAAGAAGATCATCGCGGGGACGATGGGCAAGACGCCCGGCGAGGTGACGGATAATGACGCCAAAGGCTCTGTCCTGTCGGCGATGATGACACCGCTGAGCCAGGGTCCGGTCGGCTCTTGTTTCTCCACCGCGCCGGTGCGGGCGGTGCGCGAGACCGACCCGCTGCGCGCGATGGGCGAGTATTCCAAGATCGCCAGCACGGGGATGTTTACAGCCAAGAATGGTGCGACCTATCCGGCAAACCTGACGCCGCCTTTGGGGGAAAATCCCCTCATGCGGAGTTGGGAATATTCGGTTGCCACGGCCGCCGCCGAAGAACAGACGAGTGTGGAGCGGAGCAACCTGCGCTTTGCCTTGACCGATCCGGTCAATGCCGCGTGGAACCTTGGGGCGATGCAAAGCATCGTCGGCAATGCCGCCTGGAACAACACCAATGATCCGGTGACGGGCGATATCATTCCCGGCGTTCAGGAAAAGATCAACACCGCCGTCGCGACGCAGTTGAAGTTCGAATATAACGCGGGGCCGGGGATCGGCGCGCCTCCGGGGGGCAGCGGGGACGGAAGCTCCACCCAAGGCAAATACAAGATCATGTATGGCGGCAAGGCATTGGAGAGCGAGGCCGATTTCATGGCCGCGATCGAAGCGATTGCGCTGGGGGCGGCAGGCGTGGCCCCACCCGATCCAAAGGCCGCACAGATCGTGACCCTGGTGAATGGTGCGGGCTTCAAGGCCGCTGTGCTTGTCGCCTATACCGCGCCCGAGGCGCCGTGGGACCTGCCGGATGGCGGGATGGAGCGGCAGACTGCGAAAGTGCTGGAAGGCGGCAACCCGCGGAACCGCGATGTGATGCAGGATCGCTCTGCCTTGCCAGCGGTCAGTGACAGCCAGCGTGTGCAGGATGTTCTGTCATCTATCCTGACCTTGCATAAGGGCATGACGGGCGACATGGGGGCGCTGGGGACGATGGGGGCCAATGCGGCCCATGCGTTCAACACGTTGCCGAACCATCCTTCGCTCGACAAGATCAAGGACCCGAATTCGGCAGCAAAGATCCAGTCGGAACTGGTGGCACCGGGGCAGGCGATTGCGGCGAAAACGCTGTCTTTGGAAGAAACCGTGATGCTGTATGAAAAGCAGATCAACAAATATCTGGCAAAGGCCTCTGATGATGAGCGGCCTTTGCTGGTAGCCGCGCTGAAAAAGCGGCCAACAGCAGGGATGAAGCCTGCAGCACTGGAGGCGAAGGTTTCGGCAGAGCTTGCCGCCTATGTGCCTGTGGTTGCGCAGCACAAGACGGATATCTACGTCAAAGACAATATGCCCGCGGCGACCAATGCACAGAAAGCCAATATTCTGGCGTTTTTCACCAATCAGGTGCGCGACAATATCAAGGGTGAGATGGCGGGCACCATGGCCAGCAGCTTTGCCATGCCCGAGGCCGTGGTTGCCGATAGCAACTGGGGCACTTCCAAGGACCAGACCTATTTCGTGGTTGCGGCCGATCCGCGCACGGGGGATCTGATCATGTGGAAAAAGGATGTCATCAGCGGCGATATGACCCCCTTGGGCGATAACTGGACCGATGGGGCCTGGGATACGGTAAGATGATGCAACGGAACATGCGGGCCTGCCCGCGCCCCCAGTGGAAGGAGACAGATCATGGCTGATGGATTGCCGCCGATCTCAATGCAATACGACCAGGCTGGCGCGCCGATTGTGATTGTGGAACAGGCCAAGGCCTCGGACCTGTCCGAGGTGATCAAACTCGCCCCCGCGCTGAGCGATCCGCATTGGGTGCGGGCCTATGCACGCGTGGCCAATCATCTGGCGCAGGGCGACAAGTTCAGCCTGATCGTTGACCCCGCTGCATTCGAGGCCGAGTATCGCGCGACATTCGAGGCCGAAGACCCCGATGAGGTGCCGCAACCCGGTGTCATGCGGTTGCGCAATTTCGGGATGCCGGATTTTGCTGCGATCAAAGCGCCGGAAATGCAGGGCAGCACCTTGGTCTATTTCGCGCGGAATACCTTTATGGGCATCCCTTACCGGGCTGAAATGCCGGAAGGTGGTCAACCCGATTATGTTCCGGTGGCGATGGTGGAATAAGCGGCTGGTATCCTGTCGCCGCCTTGCTATGGTTCGCGCCAAAGCAAGGGGGCTATGATGCTGTTCGAATTTGATAAAATCGCACCGGAGGTCGGGTATAAGCTGCTCACCTCTACCATCACGCCGCGCCCGATCGCGTGGATTTCGACCTTGGGCTTGAACGGTGTGGTGAATGCCGCGCCGTTCAGCTTTTTCAATGCGATGGGCCATACACCGCCAACGGTCGCTGTGGGGTTGGTGCGCGATGCCGCGCGGGGCTGGAAAGATACCGCGCGCAACATTCTGGACACTGGCGAATTTGTGGTGAACCTCGTGCCGGAGGTGCTGGCCGAGGCGATGAATACCACATGTGCAGCGGTGGGGCCGGAGGTTGGCGAAATGGAACTGGCGGGGCTGGAGGCGGCCCCTTCAACCCATATCAAACCGCCACGGATTGCGGCTGCTCCGGTGTCGTTTGAATGCGTTGTGCTGTCATCGGTTGTGACGGGGCCGATGCAGACGATTGTCATCGGTCGGGTGGTCGCGGCGCATATTGACGATGCGGTGGTTTTGGACGCGGCGAAGGGGTATATCGATACGCCCGCGCTGGGGTTGATTGCACGCATGCATGGCGCGGGCTGGTATGCCCGCAGCACCGATCTGTTCCAGTTGGATCGGCCTTCGGGCGGGGCAGGGGTTTAGAGCAATGACTGCCTTGTGCCGTTTTGCCCTGTGATCC
>JBFHGI010000366.1:0-3386 GCA_041583175.1 Pseudorhodobacter sp.
GACTTCGTCAAAAAATCATCTGCGCCAGCGACCAGCGCCGCAAGGCGTGACTCGGCATCTCCTTCGGCTGAGAAAACCAGAACAGGGATTGCGGCCGTTGCCGGATCTGCCCGCAAACGCCGCAAAACTTCAGTCCCCGGCATATCTGGCAGGACCAAATCGAGCAAAATAAGATCGGGCTTTTCTTGCTTTGCCAACGTCAGGCACCCTGCGCCATCCATTGCAAGAAGCGGGGCGTAGCAAGCTTCGCCAAGCTTGACTTTGTAGACGATGCGATTGGTCGCAACATCATCCACAATGAGTATTTTGCCAGACATCTTGATGAACCTATGTTCGCACGAGTAACCTTGTGATCATCATTCCTGCTATTTGGTTAAGAAATTCTTGCCATTTGTTAATCAAACTCGACAAACACGGGTAAGAATTCCGATTCCCCCTCACACAGGAAAGAATCCGCCGATGAATAGGCAAGAACACGCTGAAACGATTGCTTTGCAGGCTTTGGGCTGGCTGGCCGCAAATGAAGATCTGCTGCCGGTCTTTCTCGGGGCCAGCGGAGCTTCCGTCAATGATCTGGCGGCCAGTGCGGGCCAGCCCACTTTCCTTGGGTCGGTTCTGGACTTTATCTTGATGGATGATGCCTGGGTCGTGGCGTTTTGTGATGCGGAGCAAATTTCCTATCAGGCCCCGATGGAGGCCCGCGCGCTTTTGCCGGGAGGAGAGCAGATCAACTGGACGTGAGACATTGCAATTTAAGCGCTGCCTCGCCATGCTGCGCGAGAATTCGGTTCACGGGGGCAGAGAAATGATCGAGGGTGTGGTGTTTGACAAGGACGGAACCCTGTTCGATTTTCGCCAAAGCTGGGGGCTATGGACCAATCGTCTGCTTGAAGGGCTTGCGCAGGATTCGGCCCATTCCGAGCAGCTTGCAGCTGCCATCGGCTATAATGTCAAAACCCGCGATTTTCATCCTGACAGCCCAGTGATTGCTGCAACGGCGGAAGAAATCTCGGCGGCACTTTTGCCCTACCTGAGCGGATACACTCAACCGGATCTTGCCGCGCGGCTGAATGCGTTGGCGGAAAATGCCATTATGGCCCCTGCGGTGCCTTTGCGTCCTGTGTTGGGGGCACTGCGCGATCGCGGGTTGAAAATCGGCCTTGCGACCAATGACACCGAGACTCCGGCGCGGGCGCATCTTTCGGCGCATGGGGTGCTGGACCTTTTTGATTTCGTGGCAGGCTATGACTCCGGTCATGGGCCAAAGCCGGGGCCGGGCATGTGCCTTGCGTTTGCTCGACATGTAGGGATCGACCCTGCGCGTGCCGTCATGGTGGGCGACAGCCGCCATGACCTGATAGCCGGACGGGAAGCGGGCATGCGCGTCGTCGCAGTCTTGACGGGAATCGCCGGGGCAGAGGAGTTGCGGCCCCATGCTGATGCGGTTTTGCCCGATATTGCTGCGCTTGGCGCGTGGATCGATGGGCTTTCCGTCCGGACCTGATCTGTCAGGTGCCAAAAACGACCCGATTATGTCGTGGTTTGAGTGCTCATTCCAACTCCCCTTCGGTCATTCTTGCAGCAAGGACGTGCATGAAGGGGGTCATCCATGAGCGAAGAAGCAGGGCGCCGCCGCCGGGCCGGAGGGCGTGCAGGGAACAAAACGCGTGCCGGAACCTCTGCCATCGACCAGATGCCGTGGCGCTTGCCCATAAACCCCGACCGCCCGGTGGAGCCGCTGGATGCCGATGGGGTGCAAGCCATTCACCGCACCGCCATGCGCGTATTGTCCGAAATCGGGATCGAGTTTCTGAACCCCGATGCCGTTGCGATTCTGAAACAGGCGGGGTGCCGGGTTTCAGGCGAAAACGTCCGAATGGACGAAGATTTCGTTATGGAAATGCTGGGCCATGCGCCCGAAAGCTTCACGATCACCCCGCGCAACCCGGACCGGGAATTGATCGTCGGCGGCAAGCATATGCTGTTTGTCAACGTTTCCAGCCCGCCCAACGCCTGGGATATGGAACGTGGCAAGCGGTCGGGTGACTTCGAGACGTTCAAGGAATTCATGAAGCTGACGCAGTATTTCAACTGCATCCATATCGCGGGCGGCTATCCGGTGGAGCCGATTGATATTCACCCCTCGGTCCGTCACCTCGATTGCCTGTATGAAAAGCTGACGCTGACGGACAAGGTGGTGCATGCCTATTCGCTGGGCGCGGAGCGTGTGGAAGATGTGATGGAGATGACCCGGCTGGCAGGCGGGCTTTCCCATGCGGAATTCGATGGCAAGCCTCGGATGTATACCAACATCAACTCTGTCAGCCCGTTGAAGCATGATTACCCGATGTTGGACGGCGCGATGCGTCTGGCCAAGCGCGGGCAACCGGTTGTGGTGACGCCCTTCACGCTGGCGGGGGCGATGGCCCCCGTGACGATGTCGGGGGCGGTCGCGTTGAGCATTGCCGAGGCTTTGGCCGCGATTGCGCTGTTGCAATATATCAACCCCGGTTGCCCGGTGGCGATTGGCACTTTTACCAGCAATGTCGATATGAAATCCGGCGCGCCGGCCTTTGGCACCCCGGAATATATGCGGGCCACGCAGATGACTGGGCAATTGGCGCGGTTCTACAAGCTGCCGCTGCGGTCCTCGGGCGTCTGTGCGGCCAATGTGCCGGATGGGCAGGCGATGTGGGAAACCTCCAACAGCCTGTGGGCGGCCGTCCAGTCAGGCACCAATATGGTCTATCACGCTGCGGGTTGGTTGGAGGGCGGGCTGATTGCCAGCCCCGAAAAGTTCATCATGGATTGTGAAGTGCTCCAGATGATCCAGCGCTATTTTGAAGAGGCAACATACGCAACCACCGAGGATGATCTTGCTTTTGATGCCATCAAAGAGGTAGGTGCGGGCGGGCATTACTTTGGCTGCCAGCACACACAAGACCGCTATCAAACCGCCTTCTATGCCCCCTTTGCCTCGGATTGGCGGAACTACGAAGCGTGGCAGCAGGATGGTGGCGTCTGGACGCAAGAGCGCGCGCACCGGATATTCAAGCAGATCATGGCCGAGTTCGAACCACCAGAGATGAACGAGGACCACCGCGAGGAGCTTGCCCGCTTTGTGGCCCAACGCAAACAAGAGGGTGGGGCGCCGACGGATTTTTGATCCGGGGGGCGTTGGCCATTGGGCGGCGTCACTGGGAAAACTGGCTTGCGATAAGGCTGCATAGGTTCTATACGCCCCTCGGTGGTGATCCGTCGCCACTAGAATCAACAAGAAACGCCGTGTTTGGCCGCTCCCGTCGCTGGGGGTCACATCCGGCAATAGGAGAAGCGACATGAAATTGAACCAACTCGCCGACAATGAAGGCGCAGCAAAGAAGCAA
>JBFHGI010000367.1:0-3383 GCA_041583175.1 Pseudorhodobacter sp.
AAGAAGGCTTCGGTTTCGGTGGCGCTGAGGCGGTCCAGATAGGGCCGCATGACGGTGGATTGGGTGAAGGCTCGCACCGGATGTCCTTCCGCTTGCGGCTCAAGCCGTTGCACATATTCACTTTCCCATGCAGTTACCTGCCCCAAAGGCGCCAGCATTTCCCAATATTTCACAGCCGAAGGCACTGGCGATTGCGGCACATCCTCGAACCGGTCAGCAAAGAGAGAGGCTGCAATATCGCGCAAGAACCGGTGCGAAGGCGCGCCGGACTGGCGTGGCATCTGCACCGCCAGAACACCCGCCGGCACCAACATCGCGGCCAAGCGAGGCAAAAGCGTTTCGTGCTCCGGAATCCAATGTAGCGCCGCGTTGGAAAACAGCAGTGCAACCGGTTTTGCAGGCTGCCATTTGGTCACATCGACCTCCACCACCCTTGTGTAGGCCCCCGTCTTGTCCGCGTCCGCCAGCATCGCGGGGGAATTGTCGATCCCGATCAGAGACCGCCCCTTGAAGCGCTCGGCCAAAGCAGGGCCAACAGCTCCCGCGCCGCAGCATAGATCGATCACGTCGCCATCCGGCAGGTCTGGCACTTGCGCCAGCAGATCCAGGGCAGGCCGCAGGCGCAGGCCGCGGAAACGGCCATAGCGTTCGGGGTTCCAGTCGGCTCCTGTCATTTCCGCTCTCCCAACTCCACACGCCAAGCGTCGTGCACCACTTGCAGCCGTCCAACACCATGTAACATACCGCCAAGCGGGACATGACCGGCCTTTACCCCGCAACCCCACCAAACCACGAGCAATTTATCTCGCGCCCCACTGCGCAAAGCAAACGCTTTCCCACCCCGGTGGCGTGAATGCGCCGCAATGCTCCTCTTGCGCAACAATGCAAAACGCCGCGAGGCTGGCTCACGGCGTTCGCTCTTGTCACTTGCTTCTGGTCAGGCCGAAGGTTCCGGCTCCATCCCGCCCTTGGACGCTTTGGGCTTGGTCTTGGGGATCGCGACGACCGAGGCCGTCTCGCCGCCCGAAGGCTTGTCATCTTCATCATCGCCGCCCAGCTTTTCGCCCGCGACAACCTTCTTGATCTCATCCCCGGTCAGGGTTTCATATTCCAGCAAACCCTGCGCCAGACGCTCGAACTCTTCGGATTTCTCCAACAGTATCTTGCGGGCCAAGGCATAGCCTTCATCGATCAGGGCTTTCACCTCTTCCTCGATCAGGTTCTTGGTGTCGGCGGAGACAGAGAAGCCGCCGGTTTGCCCCTGATAACCCTGATGCGCCTCGGCGTAATCGATATTGCCGATCTTGTCAGACATACCCCAGCGCATGACCATCGCACGAGCCAGACCGCTGGCCTGCATGATGTCACCCGAAGGGCCGTTGGACACGCCTTCCTCACCCCATTTGATGATCTCGGCCGCTTTGCCGGCCATTGTCATAGCGATGCGCTGTTTGCACTGATCCTTGTGCATATTCAGCTGGTCCATTTCCGGCAGGCTCATCACCATACCCAAGGCACCACCGCGCGGGATAATGGTGGCCTTATAGACCGGATCACATTTCGGCAACGCCATGCCGACGATCGCGTGGCCAGCTTCGTGATAAGCGGTGTGTTCCTTCTGCTCGGCAGTCAGAACCATCGAGCGGCGCTCTGCCCCCATCATCACCTTGTCTTTGGCCTGCTCAAAATCATGCATTGTCACAAAGCGGCGACCGACGCGCGCGGCCATCAGCGCTGCCTCGTTCACAAGGTTCGCAAGGTCGGCACCCGAAAAACCGGGCGTACCACGCGCGATGATGCGCAGATCGACATCCGGTCCCACCGGCACTTTGCGCGCATGGACCGTCAAGATTTTTTCACGGCCTTTGATATCGGGATTCGGCACTTGAATCTGGCGGTCAAAACGGCCCGGACGCAGCAGCGCAGGGTCCAGCACATCGCGGCGGTTGGTGGCTGCAACGATGATCACACCTTCGTTCGCCTCGAACCCGTCCATTTCCACCAGAAGCTGGTTCAGCGTCTGCTCCCGCTCGTCGTTGCCACCGCCCATGCCAACGCCACGCGCGCGGCCCACGGCGTCAATCTCGTCGATGAACACGATACAGGGCGCGTTTTTCTTGGCTTGCTCGAACATATCGCGCACACGGCTTGCGCCCACACCCACGAACATTTCCACAAAGTCGGAACCCGAGATGGTGAAGAACGGCACGCCCGCCTCACCCGCAATCGCACGGGCGAGCAAGGTCTTACCGGTGCCCGGAGGGCCAACCAGCAAAGCGCCTTTCGGGATCTTGCCGCCGAGACGGCTGAACTTCTGCGGGTTGCGTAGGAATTCTACGATTTCCTCAAGCTCTTCCTTCGCCTCGTCAATGCCCGCCACGTCATCGAACGTCACGCGGCCATTCTTTTCGGTCAACAGCTTGGCCTTGGATTTGCCAAAACCCATCGCGCCACCTTTGCCGCCGCCCTGCATCCGGTTCATGAAGAAAATCCAGATCCCGATCAGCACGAGGAACGGCAGCCACAGGCTCAGCAAGCTGAAGAAGCCAGATTGTTCCTGCGCCTTGGCAACAACATCCACGTCTTTGGCAATCAGCTTGTCAGTGATCTCCTCGCCCTGCGGCTTGATGACGGAATAATCCTTGCCATCCTTACCACGGACCAAAATCATCTCACCGTCCAAGGTCACGCTGGACACGTCGCCGGCCTCTACCCGCTCAATAAACTCGGAATAGGACACCGAGCGCGACGACATATTCGTCTGCCCGCCGCTGAACAGGTTGAACAAAGCAAGGATCAAAACCAGCAGGATGACCCAGAATGCGATATTTCGTGCATTTCCCACGAAGTTTTCTCCTTCACGCGCCGGGCCAAAAAGGGCTGCGGCTTTGCGCATAAGATAGCCATAAGTTCGGGGTGTTCAATGCGATAGTATAAAATCAGTGAAAGGCGCGACAATGCGCGCGCTGAAATCCGCCTCGAATCCCGCAATCGGTGCTGCCACCAAGACGTCATTGTACCAGATTGCAGGAGATACAACCAGAGACTCCCGGCTATGCCCCGTGGCCCGCCAATCCCTGCATTGCCGCAAACCGTCGCCCCCCAATGCGCGAATTTCTTGACCAGCTTTGAACGGGCCTTCCACCTGCCAGCGCCCATCCCAAAGCTGGCCGGCAGCGCCAATCGCCCCCGCGACCGCCTTGGGTTCCCGCACCACACGAAACGCCATGTCGGAAACCCTGATCCGGCACCCTGCCAAGGTTGCATCTTTTCCTTGGGTAATTGACATCATTACCCGAAACACACCTGATCCGCGCGGCGCATAGTCGGCGCTCGAAATCCAGCGCAGCGCTGCGATCAGCAAACGCCGTTGCACCTCGCCG
>JBFHGI010000368.1:0-3373 GCA_041583175.1 Pseudorhodobacter sp.
GAGCGGCACCTGCGCAAAGCCCCGGTGCTGGAGGCCCCCCATTCCATGTGGGAGTCCTTCGCCGCCCGCTTTCCCTATACCGAAACCGAGGATCAACTCAGCGCGATTGCCGATGTGATCGCTGATCTGGAGGCGGGCAGCCCGATGGACCGGCTGATCGTGGGCGATGTAGGGTTCGGGAAAACCGAAGTCGCCATGCGCGCGGCTTTTGTGGCGGCGCTGTCGGGCATGCAGGTGGCCGTGATCGCGCCGACGACCCTGCTGGCGCGTCAGCACTACCGCAGCTTTGCTGAGAGATTTCGAGGATTTCCCATCAATGTCAAACCCTTGTCGCGCTTTGTGAGTGCAAAGGAGGCCGCGGGTACGCGGGCAGGTCTGGCGGATGGCACAGTGGATATCGTCGTGGGCACCCATGCGGTGCTGGCCAAGGCGATCAAGTTCAAGAACATCGGCCTGCTTGTCATTGATGAAGAACAACATTTCGGCGTTGGCCATAAGGAACGGCTGAAGGAAATGCGGTCGGATGTGCATGTGCTGACGCTGACCGCGACACCGATTCCGCGCACCTTGCAACTGTCCTTGACCGGGGTGCGGGACCTCTCGATCATCGCTACGCCACCGGTGGACCGCTTGGCCATCCGCACCTATGTCAGCGAATTTGATACCGTGACCATCCGTGAGGCCCTGCTGCGCGAACGCTATCGCGGCGGGCAGTCCTTCTTTGTGGTTCCCCGCATTTCCGACCTGCCTTTTGTGGAGGATTTCCTGAAAACCCATGTGCCTGAGGTGACTTATATCGTCGCCCACGGGCAATTGGCGGCGGGTGATCTCGATCAGAGAATGAATGATTTTTACGATGGAAAACAGGATGTTCTGGTCGCTACTTCTATCGTTGAATCCGGTCTGGATATTCCCACCGCCAATACGATGATCATCCACCGCGCCGATATGTTCGGCCTAAGCCAGCTTTACCAAATCCGGGGGCGTGTGGGCCGGGCCAAGACCCGCGCCTATTGCTATCTGACCACGAAACCCCGCGCGCCGCTGACGCCGCAGGCGATGAAACGGCTGCGCTTGCTCGGCAGTCTCGACAGCCTTGGCGCAGGCTTCAACCTTGCCAGTCATGACCTCGATCTGCGCGGCGCGGGCAATTTGTTGGGAGAGGAACAGTCCGGCCATATCAAAGAGGTCGGTTATGAACTCTACCAATCCATGCTCGAAGAAACGATTTCCAAGCTCCGCTCGGGCGAGATTTCAGGGCTGGCGGAAGTCGACGATCAATGGGCGCCGAATATCAACCTCGGCGTTCCAGTCTTGATTCCAGAAGCTTATGTGCCAGACCTCGATCTGCGTCTGGGGCTTTATCGGCGCTTGTCTGGCCTGACCACCAAGGTCGAGTTGGAAGGCTTTGCGGCAGAGTTGATCGACCGTTTCGGACCGCTGCCCAAAGAGGTGAACACGCTGATGCTGGTGGTGCGGATCAAGGCGATGTGCAAGCGCGCCGGGATTGCCAAGCTGGACGCGGGGCCAAAAGGCGCGACGGTGCAGTTCCATAACGACAAATTTGCCAATCCGGCGGGCCTAGTGGATTTCATCAAAACCCAGGCAGGCGCGCGGGTGTCAGGCAACAAGATCGTGCTGGTGCAGGATTGGAAGACCGAAGCCGACCGGATCAAAGGCTCTTTCGCGATTGCAAAGGCTTTGGCGGAAAAGCTGCTGGATGTGAAGAAATAGCGCGCCGCCGGAACGGCGCGCTACTGCAAGATCAGACGGCCCCGGTGTATTCACCGCGCGCGGGGTAGCTTTTTTCGATGCTGAAATCCACCGCAGCCAGCAACTCGCTGAAATGCGGGCGCACGAAGGGCATGGTCTGGATGCTCATGTAATAGAGCGATTGATCGGCATTCACGAGGAACAGACCCGGTTCAGCAAACAGCGCGGGCTCTTCGATGCCGATAGAGGTCTTGCCGCGTGAGGCCGAGATATAAAGCCCCCATTCGCGGGCCTTTTCGAGCGACAACCCATGGGCAAAGCGCAGGGATGTTGCCCCCACCTTATCCACCATGGCTTGAGTGCGCTCTTCCGTATCGGTGCAAAGCGCCAGAGTACCGACGCCGCGCTTGGCGAATTCAGGTGTCAGACGCTCCAACTCCTTGAGGTAATTGGCGCAGATGGGGCAATGCAGGCCACGGTAGAAGGTGATCACGGTGCCGCGCTCGGTGCCGGGGTTGGACAGATCGAATTGACCGCCACCGATCAGGGGAAGGGACAGATCGGGCGTTTTCTGACGTGGAATAAGCATGAAGACTTCCTGTGTTTGAATTGTCTGGCCCATCCTATATAGTATTATCTGCTGGAGAAAATCCGATCTATCCGGCAATGCGTCCAATAAAGGGCCAGAAGGAGGGGGCAATGGATCGCTTGGGGCTGTTGATCAGCGGTGTGTTGGTGGGCGAGGTGCGGCAGGGGGCCAGCACCGGCTTGTGCCTTTGGCTGGCGCCGAAAGATAAGGGGTATATCGTAGGGTTGGGCGTGGATTGCCCCGAAACTGCGGCGCTATCGGCAGGCTTGCATTGGCCGTTGGGCGCGCCGCTGTTGCAAGGGGGGGCGGTTACAATGCCCCTTGATCCCTCTGATCCTCGATTTGCGCTGGCCGGGCTTTTGCTGGCCGAGGCAGAGCGGCGGCGCTGCGGGGCGGTGTCGTTGCTGGCCGCCTATGTCGAAGGGTTGATGGTCCATGTTTTGCGCCATGCCATCGAGAACGGGCAGCAGGCGGTCGGGCTGCTGGCCGGTCTGGCTGAGCCGCGCTTGGCCCGCGCCCTGACGGCAATCCATGAGGCCCCCGCGCAGGAGTGGAGCGCGCAAGCGCTGGCCGAGGCGGCGGGTATGTCCCGCTCGGCCTTCATGGGGCGGTTTCGCGAAGTCGTCGGGCAAACGCCGATGGCTTACCTGCGCGGCTGGCGTCTGATGCGGGCGCAAGGTGATCTGGCGCGCGGTGGGCGGGTGGCCGAAGTAGCGCGGCGCTATGGCTACCGCAGCGCCGACGCCTTTGCGCGGGCCTATCAGGGCCATCATGGCATGATGCCCTCGGCGGCGCGGCTTGGCGCGTCAGCTCTTGTTCCGGGGGATCGACAGCATTAGGCCAAGGGCCAGTACCGCCATAATCGCGACGCCAGTGGTAATCGGGATATAGGTTCCGTCAAAGGCCAGCCCCAAAGGGGCGGCAAGCGCCACCGCAAGCACTGTGGCAATCGACCCGGTGACCGAGGCCGCCATACCGGCGATATGGCCCACAGGTTCCAGAGCCAGCGCATTCAGGTTGCCCAGCGTCAGCCCGGCCATGGCAAACACACCGATCATCCAGATCACGAAA
>JBFHGI010000369.1:0-3372 GCA_041583175.1 Pseudorhodobacter sp.
AAGCGCGGCACAGCGTCACCGGCGCATAGCCCCGCCGGTTCAGGAAAATCAACGCCTGCTCGCCCGTCGCCACCCGCGCCTTCACCGCCTGCTCCAGGGTCGGCGAAATCCAGCGGCTGCTGGGCAGCTTTTCGGCCCGCATATCCGGCATCTCTGCCACGCCAAAGCGCGCGCCCAGATCCAGCCGCCCATATTTGCCCGAGGCGGCGTTGACCCAGCTTTCCAGCGAAGGCGTAGCCGAGGCCAGCACGATGGCAGAGCCACAGATCGCCGCCCGCAGCACCGCCATATCGCGAGCGTTGTACAGCACGCCTTCCTCTTGCTTGTAGGAAGTGTCGTGTTCCTCATCCACAACGATCAGGCCCAGATCTTGAAACGGCAAGAACAGCGCCGACCGTGCACCTGCAACAAATTGCGCGCCGCCATTGGCTGCCATGCGCCACAAACGGCGGCGTTCGGTCATCGTCACGCCGGAATGCCATTCCGCTGGGCGCGCGCCAAAGCGGGTTTCGACCCGATTGATGAATTCCGATGTCAGCGCGATTTCGGGCAGCAACACCAGCGCCTGCCGTCCTTGACGCAAACACTCGGCCACGGCTTCCAGATAAACCTCGGTTTTGCCAGAGCCTGTCACCCCTTTCAGCAAGGTCGCCGAATAGCCCCCCTGCGCCACGGCAGCCACCAAAGCATCCCCCGCCGACACCTGATCACCCGCCAGCCGCACCACCATCGCCGCTGGATCAAGGCGCGGATAGGGCAGATCACGCGGGGCGTCCTCTTCCAGCACCACGCCGGCCTTGACCAGCCCTTTGATGACCGATGCCGTGCAACCCGCCTGTTCCGCCAGTTCCGACAGGGTAAAGGACAGCCCGCCATAATCGCGCAACACCTCCAGCACGCGGGCGCGGGCATCGGTGGCGCGGGCAGGCTCCCCCCCGCCCAGACGGTAAACGCGGCGGGTCGATGGCGGGCTATCCAGCCCCGGCGCGCGGGTGGCAAGGCGCAGCATGGCGGGCAAAGGCGTCAGCGTGTAATCGGCGGCACGGGCCAGAAAGGCGCGCATTTCATCCCGCATGGGGGGCACATCCAGCACACGGTAAGCCGCGCGTAGCTTTGACGCATCTATCCCCCCCGCAGGCGGCCCCCAGACCACGCCCAAAATCTTGCGCGGGCCAAGCGGCAGTTCCAGAAAATCACCAAGCCCACAGCCGCCTTCGGGCGCCTTGTAATCCAGCACGGGGCCAAGGCTGCGCCCGAAGCTTTCCGTCGTGGCAACGCCGATCACTTCCCCTGCCTGCCAGAACGCCTTTGTCACCTGTCTCCCTTTCGCCGGTCGTGAACTTGCGCTAATACACTGCCAAAGCTCATCGCAACACCCAAAGGACGCATGCCATGAAATTCTTTGTTGATACCGCCGACGTAGAGGCCATCCGTGAACTCAATGATCTGGGCATGGCCGACGGGGTGACGACGAACCCCTCGCTGATCCTGAAATCCGGTCGGGACATTCTGGAAGTCACCAAGGAAATCTGTGAAATCGTCTCTGGCCCCGTTTCCGCCGAAGTGGTCGCCCTGACCGCCGACGAGATGATCGCGGAAGGCCGCAAACTGGCCGAAATCGCGCCGAATATCGCGGTGAAAGTGCCGCTGACATGGGACGGGCTGAAAACCTGCAAAGTGCTGTCGGGTGAGGGGCATATGGTCAACGTGACGCTGTGTTTCTCGGCCAATCAGGCGCTGTTGGCGGCCAAAGCCGGGGCGACCTTCATCAGCCCCTTCATCGGCCGCTTGGATGACATCAACCTTGACGGGCTGGACCTGATTTCCGACATCCGCACGATCTATGACAACTACGGGTTCGAGACCCAGATCCTTGCCGCCTCGATCCGCACTGCCAACCATGTGGCCCAATGCGCGATGATCGGTGCGGATGTGATGACGGCACCACCTTCGGTCATCAAATCGCTTGCCAGCCATGTGCTGACCGATAAAGGCCTTGACCAGTTCATGAAGGACTGGGCCAAAACCGGCCAGAAAATCATCTGATTTCGATGCATCGGGATTGCCGGGCCAGAGGGTGACACCTCTGGCCCAAGCTATGTCTATTGCAGTTTTGACTCAATTTCCGCGTCAATTCGCCGTTTCCCAAGAAAATTAAGGAAACGCCAAGCCAGCCCTGATACAGTGCCGCAAAATGATAAGGCAGCCCTATGATTGAACAGGACATGCGGGATCGCATCATCGCGGAACCCGAAACCATATTGGAAGATCAGGACGTGATGCGTGCGCTGATCGCGGCGAATGAACGGGCCATGGGGGCCAATATCGTCGATCTGCGCGGCATTGCGATGGAACGGCTGGAAACGCGGCTGGACCGGCTGGAGGATACGCATCGCTCTGTTATCGCGGCGGCTTATGAGAATTTAGCCGGCACCAATCAGGTGCATCGCGCCATTCTGCAAATGCTCGACCCGCTGAATTTCGAGGAGTTTCTTCAAAGCCTTGGCACCGATGTCATGCAAACCCTGCGGGTGGATTGCATCCGGCTGGTGCTGGAATCGGTGCAAAGCGCGGATGATCCGGCGCTGCGCAAACTGGGCGAAGTTCTGTATGTGGCCGAACCCGGATTTGTAGCGGATTACATCGCGGGGGGGCGCAATGTCTCGCAACGCGCGGTCACATTGCGGCAAGTGGTGCCGGAATCCGATGCGCTTTATGGTGAGCGCGCGGGCTGGATCCGGTCCGAAGCACTGATGCGGTTGGATTTCGGCAAGGGCCGTCTGCCGGGGATGCTGGTGATGGGCGCCGAAGACCCGCATCAGTTCAAACCTACGCAAGGCACGGATTTGCTTGCATTTTTCGCAGGCGTGTTTGAGCGGACGATGCGCCGCTGGTTGTCATGACTCTTGCAATTTCGCCAGCGGCCCGCGCGGCCATGGCGGAATGGCTCGCCCATCTGCGGGCGTTGGATGGCGCGGCAGAGAACACGCTGAAGGCCTATGCGACCGATGTGTCCGGTTATCTGGGATTTCTGGCGCAGCATCGCGGCGGCACCGAAGGGCTGCGTGGCTTGGTGGACCTGCCGCAAACCAATATCCGCGCCTGGATGGCGCATGAGCGCGGGCGCGGTGTGGGGGCGCGGTCGATGGCGCGGGCTTTGTCGGCGGTGAAGGGGTTTACAGCATGGCTCGCGGATCGGGAAGGCGTCGACGCCACCGCGGCCCTATCGACCCGCGCGCCGAAATTCCGGCGCAAGCTGCCCCGCCCGCTTGCCGAGGACGCAGCCTTGCAAGTGCTTGAAACCGTTGGCGATGATGCGCGGGAGGAGTGGATAGCCGCCCGTGACACAGCCGTAGTGACCTTGCTTTACGG
>JBFHGI010000370.1:0-3371 GCA_041583175.1 Pseudorhodobacter sp.
TCGCTGGCCGTCGAGCACGCGAGAACAATCGGCTGTTTTGGATCGCAAACCGAGAGGCAAAATTCAGTATTTCGTTGCAGGCTCTGCGCCAACGACACAAAGAAGCTCGGCAGCATTTCAACGTGTTCGTCATCAGGTTCCAGTTCATACGCAGGAAGCCCGCGCAGGGTAAAATCACCCAAACTAACGCTGCGGCCCACATTATGGTTAAACAGAGTTGCTTTCTCCAGGTCGCCAACATTGATGGCCGCAGACAAATGCCGATGACTCCATATTCGTGATTGCTTTTGCTTAGCCTGCGAATTTTCTAATGTATCCGCACAGACGGAAAGCACGGCAACTTCATGATCGAAGTAAAGTGCGAGCGTCACGATCTTGCCGAAAAAGCCTTTGCTTGAAATCTCTTTCACCGCGTCAGCAATCAGCTGATCAATCCGGCAATCTAAGTAGTCACTCATTGGAAGGTCTCATTTGATCAATGCGTTGATGTGCTGTGCTCCCGATCCAATAGCATTAACCGCCAAGTTTTCCAGCACCGCCGACATCTAAAGTCTCCTCCAAAAACGCTGGTTTGTGAAAGGCCCAAAGGACAAAGAGCCCTTGTTTCATGGGCATTGTTCGTGCTCGCGAAACGTAAGCGTAGGATCCTGCACCGTCCGGCATCAGACCCCAAAAACGCTTGTTCAACTGGCAAAATCAGGCGATCTTGACGTCAGACAGCATGCCACTTGGGGAATGTCGGTTTAGCCTGTGTTCCCGCTGTTTTATCGGGGCTGCCGGGCAGGGTGCTGTGCCAGAAAAACCTTGCCAAAACCGATGTCAGGGGCCTATCCTTTTACGGTAGCCCTTTGGGCCTTTGCCTATTTTGGCAATCAAGACGTTTATTTTCAATACGTTGAATTTTCCGACAAGCTGTGAGGATGGTTTTATGGCGAAGACTGATAAAAACGACCCGGCTGCGGAAATTGACGAGATCATTACATCCGGGCGCAAGAAGTCACTGAATTTAGCGATGATGAAATCCAAAGAGGGGATCGTCCTGAAAGCCCATCTGACCAAATCTTCCGAGGTCATGCTGCGAGAGGCAAAGCAGGCGGGCGGGCTTCCGGCCATGTCAGCGATGGGCGTGCTGAACGTGTCCGGCAAACGGATCGAGTTGACGGTGCCAACCGCCGAGGTTCCCGGCAATCTCCCCAAGCTTGCCAAGCGCTATCTGTCCTCCATCGGCTTGAAATACAAGGTTGTGTTCATCCTTCCCGGAGGGGCCGAGATCGGCGATGAAGACGAGGAAGCGGAAAGCGACGCCCCCGAAATGGCGGCCGATGGCGCCCCTGTCGAAACCGCAGAGGAACCCCAGCAGGCCGACCCGGATGCAGCCCTCAAGGCGGCTCTTGTGGCCAAGCTCAAGGAGCTTTCGCCACAGTTGAAGTCGCTTGTCGCAGCAGCCCATCCGGCGGCAGAGAAACTCTCAGACGCGTTCAAAGCCGCAGCGGGTGAAATCTCGTCCGGGTCGCTGACCAAGGCCGACGAGATTGTCGCCAAGCTTGAAGAAATCCTCGCCCGTCTTTTGCAGCCGGTCGATACCGACGCGCTGCGCCGCCAGCTAGAGAGGGAATTTGCGGAATTGCGCGGCGGCTTGTCGCGTCTGGCGACAGAGGCCAGCGCCGGGGTTGCAGGCAAAGCCGACAAGATCGCAGGTATGTTCGGCATCGAACTGGAACGCGACCTGAAGAAAACCGGCCAGATCTTGACGGTCTTGCGCAAGTTTATTGAGGATGAATTGGCCAAGCTGCCCGCAGGCCAGCCCGCGCCCAGCCCGTCAGAGGCAGACGCGCCCCCTTCCGCCGAACAGGAAGAGACCAAAAGCCTTTTCAGCCGCATCAAGGGGGCGATCTGGGGTACCAAGGAGGCGCTTGAAGATGTCGCCGAAGAGACCGTCACGATCGTTGGCGATGTGCTTGGCAAGATCGAAGAGGCGGTATCGGAGGGGATCGACAACGTGGAGGCCTATCTTGCCGACAAGGCAGATCTGCTGAAAATGGCCGGGGCCTATCCGCAAGCCGCTTTGGCTGCAAATGCCGCGATTGAAGCCTTTGACGAAACGCTTGGCGGTGATCTGACTATCACGCCCGAGGTTCTGGCAAAAGCCTCAACCGATGTCGGTCTTGCCAAAGATGCGGTCAAGAACGCCAAAGCGGCCCTCGCGCAAGCCAATGCGATGAAGAAGGGCGGCACGCGCAACAAGGCGATCAAGGCCGCCCTCAAGGCACTGGCCGACGCAGAAGAGGCTGAGGTAAAAGCCCTTGCGTTCGAGAAGGCCGCCAAGGGCAAGAACCTTCTGGAAACCGAAATGACGATTGGGGCTTTGGCCCCGGATTCGCCGCATAAGCTTTCGCAGGCGGCAGCACTCGAAATGGTGAAGGGCGCAAGCCGCGATCCTGATCTGACCGCCGTTGCCTTCACCGCGACCCGAGAGGGGGAATACCCTGAGGATGTCGCGCTTAATCTTGGCAAGGTCATCGACCATAAGGAAAACAGATTTGCTGCGGATGGCAAATCCACCACCCCCGAGGCCGCCGCCGATTATGCCGCCAAGCTGGTCAAGATGGGCGGGAATGTTGGCCCGGAATACTTTGCCCGGATGGATGATTACCTTGTCTCCGGTCGGCAGTTCCTGCGCGATCCGACGAATGAGGGTGGGGCCACGACCTTTGGCGAGCTGGAGCAAAGCCGCACGCTTTCGGTAGGCAAGGCGCTGATTGGCCCGGATGGCAAGCTGGCGCTGGACAGTCAGGGGGCGAGTGACGCCATTGGCGATGCGCTGTTCAACCCGACCGTTCTGCGCAATGCCCGCCCGGCGCTCACTTCTCATATGCTGGAAACGGTGGCCTTCCTTGAAGATCCCGCAAATGCCACCAATGCCAACACCATTCTCACGGGTATTGCCGATCCAGTCGATCCGGCGGCAATCAGCGTGGTGCAACGGGCAACCGGCAAAGCGCCGGGAGACGCGGTTGGCAAGGCCGATGTGCAGGGCGCTGTCTTGGCCAGCATGCTCAAATCCATCGATCAGGGGCCCGTCGGGTCGTGCTTTGCCACAGCACCCGCCCGCCGCCTGCGCGAGACAGATCCCCTTGCCGCCATGGGGATCTATGCCGAAATCGCGGGCAGCGGCACATTCACCCCGCCCTTCGGGCCGCAGGTGCCGATCATCACCAACACCCAACCGGGTGATGATCCGATCATGCGCAGCTTTGAATACTCGCTGGCCACCTCGACCGCGCAGCGGGCGGGAAGCAACCAGACGAACACGGTGAACTACGCCAACAACAAGGGGCTTGAGACCCTGGGGGCGGCGATCTCGACGCAAA
>JBFHGI010000371.1:0-3370 GCA_041583175.1 Pseudorhodobacter sp.
GCGCGTGTCCGACCCTGATTTCTTTAACCTCTTTGCCCGCTACCTTGATAACGTGGCGGGTCGTTACACTATTCTGGTGAGCGTGGGGGATGATTGTCGGGTCTATTGCGATCCGGCCGGCATGAACGGTGTTGTGTATAATCCGGAGAAGCGCTGCGTTGCATCCTCGCTTCTGCTGTGTCTGGACGATGACATTCGGGATCACCCCGATTACGATCACGCCCAGATTGAAACGGGTGAGGCCAAATACACCTTGTTCGATACACGGGATGTTCGGGTGCGCAGGCTCAACCCCAACTGTAGCCTGTCTTTGACAGATTTTGCCGAAACGCGCTTTTGGCCGCGCAATGAAAGCTTTGAGCGCCCGGAAGGTGAGTTGTCCGCGATCTATGACGAGATCACGAAGGTCGCGCATCACAACATCCGAACGATCGCGGGAAGCCATCGCTGCGCCTTGCCCATTTCCGGCGGGCGCGACAGCCGTTTGCTCGCCGCATTTTTGATGCCGGATTTACCAAAGGTTAGAACCTTTTATACCCATATCGTGAACTACGCGAGCCGGATCGACCATGCGATTGCGCGCAACGTGGCGCGGGTGCTTGGTGTAGAACTGGAGGCGCATGACTTTCGCCAGATAAAGAGCCTCAGCGAAAAGACGAAAGCCGCGCAGATTGCATTGTTCCAGACCGCGGCCGGAATCACCGTCCCTGCCCCGTCCGAAGTGCAGACGGGTGTCATTCGCAAACTCAAACGAGACTGGGTGGTGCTGCGCGGTCATCAAACCGACCTGTTGCGCGCCGTTTTTCTGGATCGCAGGGGGCCAGCCTCGCGGAAGGCATTGCGCTGGCAAGTGCGACGCCTCATGCCTGTTGCGACAAAGAACATGACGCAAGAGATTTTTGAAAGGTTTGAACCACGGTATCGGGAATGGTGTGAAAGCCTTCCCCCCGCTGCGCGCAGCAAGCAAGCCGATCTGATGTTCGCGGAAATCTATTATAGCTCCTCTTTGGGCGTGACCTTTCCCGCTATGACCCGCAATTTCTACCTTTCACCGTTCAACAGCCGCCAATTGATAGGCTTGGCCTTGGCGATAGATGATGAATATCGGCATCAAAGTAAGGCCGTCGATGACATGCTGTTGCGTCTCTCTCCGGCACTTGCCGCAGTGCCCATTGACTACGAGGTGAGCCCGGACCCGGAATTGCACAATGACTCAAAGGTCATGAAATCCTGGTCTGCCAAACGGCTCGCAGAAGCCAAATCACGCGCCGAAAATATCTGGAAAGTGATTCCCTTGCCCAGAACACCCAAAAGCAGACCGACTGGCAAAACTGCTTCACTGCCCGAAAGGGGCCTCGACGCCAAGTCAGAGACGCAGATTTACAAAACCATGAAGCGCAATTGACCATGCCAAAGACTTATCCAGACGCTCCCGCCAGTCTTGTTGCGCATTGGGAAAAGCGTCGCGGGCCGATGCGGCAGGGCGATGGCGACGGCCTCGCCCCGCTTGACTGCGATCTGGCCGCGCTGCGGGAAACGCGGGTGGTGCCTGCCACCTTGGAACCTGCGCAGGCTGGAAGCCGCCATGCCGCCAAAGAAAGCGAACTGGTGGCCGAACTGGCCGGTGAAAGTGAATTGGTGTTGCTGCATGGGCTGACCATCGCCCATCTTCGCAAACGGGCCTGGCCTGCCCATGCCCCTGCTCTGTTTCGCAGACTCTGGGTGGAGCAAGGGGAGTATCTTCTGGAAACTCTGTCGACCCGTTGGTTGATTTCGGCTGTGATCACCTTTGGCGAACACGGACAAAGCGCGTCCGAGCAAGCCTTGGGCCGTGAGATGGGAATGCTGTTCTCCTTGATGAAACTCTACGAGTTTGAGAGACTGTTCTCGGGCAAGCGCCCGGAAGAGGCCTATGGCTTGCGCAAGGTCGATGCCGAGCTTCCGCTTGGCATGACACCGTTTTCATTGGCCTCGGGCGGGCTGGATATCAACCTTCTGGCACCTATCTGGCAGCGCGCGCAGGCAGAGCCTGTCATGGGGCCCTTGGCCTGCGAATTGCTCGAACGGCTGAACGATGACGCCGGTGGGATTTTTAGAAGGCTGGGCATGATGCGGGTCAAAAAGCGGGCGCGGATCGCCGCCCGCAAGTCGGAATAAACGACAGGAAGTGAGGTAATCGGAATGGCTGTGAAACGCGCATTCCTCGTGACAACCGCCAAGAACGAGGCCCCCTATTTTCTGGAATGGGTCGCGCATCATCTTGAGGTTGGCTTCACGGATATCGTTGTTTTCCAGAATGATAGCGATGATCTGACGCATGAGACACTGGCGACGCTTCGCAAGATCGGCGCGATCACCTACCTTTATAACCGGACCGACGCAAAGCAGCGCCGTAACAAGGCCTATGAGCGCAGCGCCACGCTGGAGGGATACCAGCAAAGCGATTGGGCAATGACGCTGGATATGGATGAATTCCTGGTCATAAAGGCAGGAAACGGCACGCTCGCCGATCTTGTATTGGCCGTGCCGGAGGCTGATTGCTTGCATCTCAATACACGGATGTTTGGCAATTCTGGCTACGAGACGCTCACAGACCAACTGGTGACGGAACGCTTTGCCATGGCAGACCACCAGTTGGGCAAGGACGACCGGTTCGGGGCCTATAAGTGCCTGTTTCGCCCACAACTGTTCCAACGCCCCGGATTGCCCGATCCGGTGGCTCTCTCCCATCCTGCCGAACATATTCGGTATAGCAATGGCAGCGGGCTCCGCGCGGGAGAGTACCTTGTAGATGAAGGTGTTTCGACTGATCCGGAGTGCTGCACCTTCGCGCAGATCAACCATTATGCCGTTCGCGATCTTTGCAGTTTCATGCTGAAGGCGACGCAGCGCCCGGCGCGGCGGAAATGGGGCGCGCGCAATACCAATCTTGAAATCGACGACGCAATGCAGCCTTGGCTGGCACGGGTCAAGGCGCGGATGGAGGCGCTTGACCAGGCATCAGAGGGCCGATTGATGGACCTGCGGGAAGCGGCGATCTGTGACCATCTGGCCCGCTATTACACTTTGCTGCAAAACCCCAAGATGCGCGCCTTTCGCAAGGCCTGCAAGGGCAGCCCTAGCCCCTTGGAACATCGCAAGCTGCTTGCCGATCCAACACCGCCCGCTGCCAAGAAAAAGGCCGCTGCAAAATCTCTGGCCAAACCGGTACGCAAGCGCACGAGCAAAACGGCAACCAAACCCGCAAAAGCACCGGCCCCGAAACCGCGCGCGAAGGCTGCAACTTGACCTGACCGAAAAATCCCGATAGTGGCAAAGGGGCCTACGGGCACAGACGCCGGGGCGCCCGGAAATCTTGCGTCCCATTCCA
>JBFHGI010000372.1:0-3367 GCA_041583175.1 Pseudorhodobacter sp.
CATTGAACACCTCGGCCATGGCGGCGATTTTCTTGGCTTCCCAGATGCCACCCACGCGACCCAAGGCGGGTTGCAGAATTTTAACACCACCGTGGCGGAGCAGCGCGCCAAACTCGGCTTTGGTGGACATACGCTCGCCCGTGGCCAGCGGGATACGGACGCTGTTTGCGACATTGGCAAATTCGGCAAGGTTGTCTGGCGGAATCGGCTCTTCGTACCAGAGCGGCAGATAGGGTTCGATCGCCTGACCAAGCCGGATGGCGCCGGGGGTGGAAAACTGGCCATGGGTGCCGAAGAGTAGGTCGGCACGGTCGCCCACTGCCTCGCGGATGGCTTTGCAAAAGGCGACCGAGCGGGTGATGTCGCTCATCGCAGGCATATGGCCGCCGCGGATGGTATAGGGGCCGGCAGGGTCGAATTTGACAGCAGTGAAGCCCATATCGACAAAGCGCAGGGCGGCCTCGGCTGCGGCATCGGGCGAGGTCCAGAAATCGGGGGATTCCTTACCGGGGGCGGGGTAGAGATAGGTATAAGAGCGCAGGCGTTCGTTCATTTTGCCGCCCAAGAGCGCCCAGACCGGACGGTTGCGCGCCTTGCCCAAGATATCCCAGCAGGCCATTTCAAGGCCGGAGAACGCGCCGATGACTGTGGGATCGGGGCGTTGGGTGAAGCCCGAGGAATAGGCGCGGCGGAACATCAGCTCGATGTTTTCAGGGTTTTCGCCTTGCATATGGCGGGTGAACACGTCTTCGATTACCGCCTGCATGGCCTTTGGACCGACGGTAGAGGCGTAAGCCTCGCCATAGCCGATGATGCCGCAGGCGGTGGTGAGTTTGGTAAAGATCCAGTAGCGCCCTCCCCAGCCGGGGGCAGGTGGCGCGACGATAAAGATTTCGAGGGAGTCTAGGCGCATGCTTGGGCTTTCGGTTTGGGGCGGTTTTTGTGGCTGGCGCCGGGTGGCTTCACGCCCCCCGGACCCCCCGTGGGATATTTTTGAATAGATGATGTTAGGGATGGGTTTCGGGGCGGTCTAGGGGGTTTTTGACATGAAGGGCGATTGCGGCGAGCATCAGGATTGCCGCAAGCAGGAAAGGTGCGCCGGGGGCGAAAATTTGGGCATCGGGCGCGGTGAAGCGGGCGAAAGTGGCAGTCATGGCCAGAGGGGCGGTGATCATGGCGATGGCGTTGAGCGAGGAGAGCACGCCTTGCAGTTCGCCTTGGGCGTTGTCGGGCGTGTCGCGTGAGAGGATGGCTTGGAGGGCTGGGGTGACAACGCCGCCGAGAGCTGTGATCGGGGTCAGCAGCAAAGCTGTGGTGCCGGAGGTGACAAGGCCAAGCGCGGTGAGAGAGGCGACATCAACCCACATGCCGTAATGGGCGGCGCGGTGTTCGCCGAAGCGTTTGATGAGGGGGCCGACAAGGAAGGCTTGGCCGATGCCGTAGGCGAGGCCGTAGATGCCCAGCGAAAGGCCGATCATTCGTGTATCCCAGCCAAAGCGGGCTTTGCCGAAGAAGGCCCAGATGGACGGGTAGACGTTCATAGCGATCGCGATGATGAGGAAGGTGAGAAGCGGGCGCTTAAGGCCGGGCAGCCGTGCGAGGCTGCGCAAGGCGCCGATAGGGTTGCCGCGCGCCCATGTGAACGGGCGGCGGGTGCGGTCGGTCACGGTTTCGGGCAGCACAACCGCGCCGAGGGCGAGGTTGGCCAGCGCCATAAGGGCGGCGGCGTAAAACGGCGCGCGGGTATCCAGCCCTGCGATGACGCCGCCAAGCAGCGGGCCGAGCACAAAGCCGATGCCAAAACATGCCCCGATCAGGCCGAAGCGGCGTCCGCGCTCGGCGGCGGGTGTGATGTCGGCTATATAGGCGGTGGCGGTGGATTGCGTCGCGGAGGTGATACCGGCGAGCAGGCGCGCGGCGAGAAGCAGCCAGATGGTCGGCGCGAGGGCCATGCCGAGGTAGGCAAAGGCCATCGCGCCGAGAGATGCGAGCAATATGGGGCGGCGGCCGAAGTGATCGGACAGCGAGCCGATGATCGGGCCAAAGATGAACTGCATGACCGCGAAAGAGGTGGCGAGAATGCCAGCCCAGAGCGCCTCGGTTGCGATGGTGCCGGTTGTGACCGAGGCGATGAGATCGGGCATGACCGGAAAGATCAGGCCGATGCCGATGGCATCGAGCGTAACCGTGATAAGGATAAAGCCAAGGGCGAGGCGGTTTGGCTGCATCAGCAGTGGCCGATGGCGGTGAGGAAGGTGCAAAGGGCGGTGGCGAATGCGGCGGGTTGCTCGATCATCGGGAAATGGCCGGATTTGGGGATAAGGTGGAAGGCGGCGCCAGGGATCAGGCTTGCCAGTTCTTGTGCCATATCGGCGGGGGTTATGGCGTCATTGGCGCTGGCGATGACCAATGTGGCAAGGCGCAGGCTGGCCGTCGTGGTGTAGAAATCCGTTCCCCCGATAGCCGCGGCGCAGCCTAGGATCGCCTGGGGATCTTGGGCGTTTTGACGGGTTTGCCAAAGTTTGGCAGCAGGGGTTTTGCGAAAGGCTGGTGAGAAGCTTTGGGCAAAAACTTGGTCATGGTAGGGGGCCAGCCCTTGCGTTTCAATTTGTGTGATTAGGCGCGCCCATGTGTCTTTGGTGCCGCGCTTGGTGGCGGTATTGGCCAGCACCAGCGCTCGGATTTGGTCCAGCCGTTTGACCGCTAGCCCTTGGGCGACCATACCGCCAAGCGAAGACCCCACGAACACGCAATCGCGGATGTTCAGATGGTCGAGCAGGGTTTCGGCATCGCGGATCAGCGCGCCCATCGTATAGGGGGCGGGGGGCGTGGATGTACTGCCGTGGCCGCGCAGATCATAGCGCAGGATGCGCAGATCGGGGGGCAAAAGCGGCAGGATGTCATCCCATTGGCGGCTATCCATCCCCATTGCATGGGCCAAAACAAGGGCGGGGCCATCGCTTGGGCCTTGGGTATAATAAGCGATGTGGTCATCGCCGCAGGGGGCATATTGGGGCATTGGCGGTCCATCATTTGATGGCGCTTTTGTCGGCCAATGCCGCGCAGGCTGCAAGCGGTTTTCGACTTAAGGCGGCGGCATGGCGGCGCGGGTGGCGCCGGTAAACCATGCAGCAATCAGGCGATGCGAAGGGTTTGTTAAGGAACAGCCGTTAAACCCATAGACAGGCCCGCCGCAACCCTATCAGAATCGGAGCGTTTGAAATGCTGTAAAACCAATCGCATCAGACTATAACGCCAAGGCAGAGGGTTATTCCGGCAAGGTGGCCAAGGCGCGGGCAAAGATGTCTGGGTCGATGTTTCCGCCTGAAACCACGCATATCGCATCGGTCGATGGAATTTGTTGGCC
>JBFHGI010000373.1:0-3365 GCA_041583175.1 Pseudorhodobacter sp.
TTGCATCTTTTCCTTGGGTAATTGACATCATTACCCGAAACACACCTGATCCGCGCGGCGCATAGTCGGCGCTCGAAATCCAGCGCAGCGCTGCGATCAGCAAACGCCGTTGCACCTCGCCGCCTTCCCGCAGCCACTGTTTGCGATCGAAGATCACCTCGCCCGCCTCGGTACGGCACAGCCGCTTTGCAACCTCTGCGGTTGCAGCATGAACCGCCTCTTGCGCCTCCAGCAAATGCGCGATCACGCTATTCAAACGGTCAACCGTGATGCCCAAAGGGGCCAACGCCTCCAGTGCCCGCCGCGCCTTGACGCGCGTAAAGCGGTCATTGTCATTGCTGGGATCGTCGATCCACGCCACGCCTTGCCGCGTCAGATATCTGCGCAGAGCCGCGCGCGGAACCATCAGAAACGGGCGCAAGAAACGCACAGCGCCATGGTCCCAGTAGCGGCGCATCCCCACAAGGCCATCAAGTCCCGCGCCACGTGCCAGCCCCATCAGGAATGTCTCGGCTTGATCATCCGCCGTATGTCCAAGGAGGATATGGGAAATCTGCTGTGATGCAGCCCATTGTGCCATGAGCTCATAGCGGGCCTTGCGCGCCGCATCCATCAGGTTGCCCGAAATCGCGCCATGCTCCCAGCGCAGCACCTCATGCGGCACCCCAAGCCCCGCGCAGACCCGCGCCACTTGCATCGCCTCATCCGCAGATTCGTCGCGCAGCGCGTGATCCACAGTGACAGCATACAGCGCAAACCCTTCATGCGCCGCCACCGCCGTCATTAAGTGCAGAACAGCCATAGAATCAGAACCACCCGAAACCGCAACGGCGACTCGGGTGGGTTTTCGTTCTTTTGATAGGGCTACTTGGGCGAAATGGGCCAAAACCGCGTCAGGCCCGAACTGCAGCGGCCAGTCGTCGCCTACTGGCACCCCAGCCCCATCGCCGCATTCGCCGCCTCAATGGCAGAGGGGTCACCGGGGAAGCGCACGCCAACCTCTTGCAAGGTCACGCAGGCCTCTGGCCCTTGCCCCAACTCACCCAAGGCCTTGCCCACTTTCATCAGGCTTTCGGCGGCCCGCGCCCCATTCATATCGCCGGAAAACGCTTCCAGCCAAGCCCGCGCGGCTTCTGATGTTTCGCCAAGCTGCGACAACGCCTCACCGCGGTAGAAATGCGCCTCAGCGGTCAGGGGCCCACCCGTATAGGTCTGGGCAAAGGTCGCAAAGAGGTCCGCGGCGCTGCGAAAGTCACCTTGACCGAGCACCTCCTTGGCCCGGTCAAAATCCGCCTGTTCATTGGTTGCCAAAGATGCCCCCCCGCCCGTCACAGGCGGCGGCTGCACAGCAGGTGCAGTAGAAGGCGCTGAACCACCCAAGGGAGGCGCTTGCCCCACCTGGCTCAGATCGCCGCCTTCCAGCTCGACCAGACGGAACTCGATGTCATTAACCCGCCGCGTGCCATCCGTCACCACCTCATTCAGGCGGAATTCAAGGCTTTCCGTCTTGGCCGTGAGTTGCGCCAAAGCAGCTTCAATCGTATCCACGCGGTCCAGCAGCGCGCCGCCATAAGCGCCACTTGCCGGGCCAGTGGTCGACAGTTCAGACCGAAGCCCCTGCACCGCACCGCTAAGAACCGCCAATTCCTGCCGGATATCGGCCAAGGTTTGCGCGCGGTCCTGCGCGAACCCTGCCAGCGGCATAACCGCCAGAACGATTGCAAATAGACCCGCGCGCATCATCACTTAGCTACCTGCGCCCATCGACAGAACCGTCACCGCGCGGCGGTTGCGGCTATAGCAGTCCTCGGTCGAACACACTTCAACCGGACGCTCTTTGCCATAAGACACAGTGCGCATGCGGCTTGCGGCAACGCCTTGCGAAATCAGGAAGTTCTGCGCAGCCGAGGCACGACGCGCGCCCAGGGCAAGGTTGTACTGCCGCGTGCCTTGCTCATCGGCATGGCCTTCGATGATCAGCGCGTACTCGCTGTTGGTCTGCAACCATTGCGCCTGCGCTGTCAGGGTTGCGCGCGCCTGATCGGACAGAGTGCTTTGATCCACGGCAAAGAAAATGCGGTCGCCCAGCGTTTGCTGGAAATAGGCCACCGAGCGCGGATCATCCGCACCGCCCAGTCCCGTGCTATCGATCCCGCCAGCACCGGCACCGCCAGCGCCGCCAGCACCACCTGCGCCGAACCGATCCGGATTGTTACAGGCCGCGAGGCCCAGCACAGCGATCAACAGCATCGCCTTTGGTAGATAAGACATCATTCCGTCCTTTGTTTATTGGCCCGATTGTGACCAGAGTATCAGGTTTGGACCGCCCTGTGAATCGGGCAATCATCACATATTTTTACGGCAGTAGCGGCGACCAAGACGGGTCCGATGCCGCGCCATCGCTACTGACCGGACGCAGGTTGCGCCCTGTAATATCCACCGAATAGAGCGAAGACTGCCCCGCTGCCCCTGCGGTTTCGCGCGTGAACATGATCACACGGCCATTGGGCGACCATGTCGGGCCTTCATCCAGAAAGGATGCTGTCAGCAACCGCTCTTCCGACCCGTCAACCCGCATCACGCCGATGTGGAAGCGGCCTTGGTGTTGCTTGGTAAAGGCGATCAGATCACCGCGCGGGCTCCACACTGGCGTGGAATAGCGGCCCGGACCGTTGGAAATGCGCTGCGGCTCCCCACCGCCTGCCGACATCACATAAATCTGCTGGGTGCCGGAGCGGTCGGATTCGAACACGATGCGACTGCCGTCGGGGCTGTAATCCGGGGCGGTTTCAATCGAGGGTGCGTTGGTCAACCGGCTCAACCCGCCGGAATTGGTATCCACGGTGTAAAGATCACTGTTGCCCCCTTGCTCAAGGCTGAACACAACTGTCCGCCCGTCCGGCGCGAAACGCGGCGCAAAGGTCATGGTGCCGGGCTGGTCGCCCAAGGCGCGGGCCTGAACGCTTGCGACATCCATCAGATAGATCTTCGGGAAACCCGACTGGTACGAGGTGTACAGAATCCGGTCACCCGTCGGCGAAAACCGCGGGGCCAGAACGATGGAACGGCTGTCCGTCAGATATTGCACATTTGCGCCATCATAATCCATCACCGCCAAACGCTTGGCGCGCTGGTTCTTGGGGCCGGATTCAGATACGAACACCACGCGGCTGTCGAAATACCCGCCCTCGCCTGTGATCCGGCTGTAGACCGCATCAGCCACCTTATGCGCCATGCGCCGCCAGCTTTGCGTGGTACCGGCAAATTGCAGCCCCTCGCCCATCTGCTGACCGGAAAACACGTCGAACAGGCGGAACTTCACCACAATGCGGTCGCCGCTCGCACTCACGGCCCCCGTTACCAAA
>JBFHGI010000374.1:0-3361 GCA_041583175.1 Pseudorhodobacter sp.
ATGCCGAGGCCGGATTTGGCGGAAATCTCCACCGCGTCCGAAGCGTCGAGGCCGATCACATCCTCGATCTGCGCTTTCACGCGTTCGGGTTCGGCGGCGGGCAGGTCGATCTTGTTCGGAACGGGCACAATTTCATGCCCCGCGTCCAGCGCGTGATAGACGTTGGCGAGCGTCTGCGCCTCGACCCCTTGGGAGGCATCCACCACCAGAAGCGAACCTTCGACGGCGCGCATGGAGCGGCTGACCTCATAGGCGAAATCGACGTGGCCGGGGGTGTCGATCAGGTTCAGGATGTAGCGTTTGCCATCCTTGGCCGGATATTCGATGCGGACCGAGTTGGCCTTGATCGTGATCCCGCGTTCACGCTCGATATCCATGCTGTCGAGCATTTGCGCTTTCATATCGCGCTCGGCCACCGTCCCGGTGAGCTGGATCAGCCGGTCGGCAAGCGTGGATTTACCGTGGTCGATATGCGCCACGATGGAGAAATTGCGGATGAGATCAAGATCGGTCATAGGGGGCATATAGCCTGTCTTTATGGGGGCGGGAAGGGGTATTAAACGCCGGAGAACGCCGGATCACAGCATCCCATAAATCAATCCGCGCCAATGCGCCATCTGCCGTTTGGCTGTGCAGCCCAAGACGGCGGAACAGGCGCCGGGGATTTGCGCCTCAAGGCGTCGCACACCGCTTCGGTGCAGCAAGGATCAGGCTTTTCCAGCCCAGCCGCAGGGCTAACGCCAAATGCACAGCCTGCCAGATGCAAAAAGGGCCAACCCGAAGGTTGGCCCATTTCGTCGGTCGCACCCGTTCAGGCAGCTTTCTTCAGCGCCTTCTTGGCGGCCTTCAGCTTGCCTTCCTGCTTGGCAACTTTGGCCTTGCGGGTTTTGACTTCTTTTTTCAACGCTTTGATGTCAGCTTTCTTCGCCATGATACGGCTCCTACTTCGGGTGGTTGAGAGGGTCGGCAGGCCTGTCGTGTTGAGCAAGGAAATCGCGGATAAAGCGACGAACCTCACGCGCGGCGCTGGTGTCGAGTGCATCGCAAAGCGACACGAAACGATCCCGGTCAGTGCCGCTGATCCGTATGATCAACTGGCTGTCCTTGCGCTGCTTCTTCTTGGGTTTTTCCTTTTCCGACATAAGCCTACCTGACCAAGTGAACCCAGACCGTAACGGCATTCGATATGCTTTGTATATACGTTTTTGGTGAAACTATTGTGACATCTGTCACAATCGGCCTCTACCGCGCAGAAAAACACCCTCTGGCACGGGGCCAAAGGGTGTGAGGTTTATTCTGCCCGACTTCTTGCCGCGCCCCCGATGGGGTGCAGAGTCCCTGTACTTAACGGATGAATGCGTCCCCGAAGCCCGACCGGCGGGCCTTGGACAAAGCGGCGCTCGCGGCACCTTTATCGCCGAATGGCCCTGCCAGAACGATTTGAAGCGCGCGGCCTTTGCTGGTTATGCGCGATTTGGCGACCGGCAGGCCCATTCCTTGCAGACGGGCGGCTGTGCGCGCGGCATTCGCAGGCTCACCAAAGGTGCCGACCTGAACGAAATAGCGACCGGCGGCAGAAGGCTTGGGCGCGCGCGGCGCATTGCTGGTCGAGGTGACATAGACCTTTTTCTTGATGGTTTTGCGGGTCACGGGCTGATCGGCAACCAATTGCGCCGGAACGTCGCGCGTCCAGACCTGATCTTGCTGGGCCTGACCGCGTGCGGTGCCTTTGCCGCGATTGGGGTTAAGGCGGTCGTCTTTCCACGCCTTCTTATAACCTTTGGGAACGGCCACACTGTCAGTCGCAACTGCGTATTTGTTGCCGAGCGCCAGCGGCGGCGTCGCGGTTTCGATACCGCCGCCCACTGCAGTGCACATGACCGTAGTGCCACCGCTACGCAATTCATAGCGGCGTGCGACAGGGGCCGAGGCAGGGCATTTATAGCCGCCGCTTGCGATTTTGGCCTGCTTCTGTGGGGCCGGGGCTGGTGCGGTGCGGGCCGTCATTTGCGGTGTGCTTGGTGCAGAGGCCTGACGGGCCACTTGCACGCGGCGCGCGGCGGCTTGCACATCGAAATCAGCATCGGCGGAGCACAGTAGCGAACGGCGGCCATCGCTCAACGTGGCACGCGCGCCGTAAGGGGCGTGTGCGGGGCAAGCGCTGTTTCTGGCGGCCGCATTTGCGCTGCGCACCGGGGCCGCAGGTTTCGGTGCGGTTGCCACTTTGGGCGCCGGTGCGGGCGCGCGTGGGGCGTTCCGCGGCAGGCTTGCAATGGTTTCCATTGGCTTGCCGACCCTGGTGCTTGGCCGTGGCTGTGCCGCTGGCTGCGGCGCTGGCGTGGGGACTGCCCGACGCACGGTCGGCGCAGGCTCTGCCGCGGTTACCTGCGTACCGCCGAAGGTGGGGGGGAAGCCGCAAAGTGCCTTGCGATTGGCCGAGATGCGCGGAACCCAGTTGATGCGACCACCGATGCCAGCGCGCAGAAAGACGCAGCCCCGACTATCGACATATTGTGATCCCTTGAACCCGGCTGGCGGGTTTTCGCTCGGCCCCGCTAAAGATTGGGCCTGCGCCGTAGATATACCTGACAAGGCCACCAAACCGGTGACCGCGAGCACTTTGAACAACATAACTACCCCCATGTAGCGTTTGGGGATAATGAGTCAGGATTGTTTCCGAGTAAAGACCAAAAACCCGTTATTTTGTACCAAACATGCGATCACCCGCATCACCTAGCCCCGGAACGATATAGCCATGGTCGTTCAGATGGCTGTCGAGGGCGGCGGTAACCACCGGCACATCGGGATGCGCCTCTTTCATCCGGGCAACGCCTTCGGGTGCCGCCAGCAGGCACAAAAACCGAATATTCGTAGCGCCTTGGGCTTTCAGCAGATCAATCGCCGCGACCGAGGAATTCCCCGTTGCCAGCATCGGATCGACGACAATCGTCATCCGGCTTTCCAGCGCATCCGGCACCTTGCAGTAATATTGCACGGGCTTCAGGGTTTCCGGGTCGCGGTATAGCCCCACGAAGCCGACACGCGCCGCTGGAACCAGCTCCAGGATGCCATCCAGCAAGCCATTCCCCGCCCGCAGAATGGAAATCAGTGCCAGTTTCTTGCCTTCCAGGATCGGTGCGTCCATTGGCTCGATCGGGGTTTCGATGCGCTTGGTGGTCATGTCGAGGTTGCGCGTGATCTCATAGGCCAGAAGCAGGCTGATCTCGCGCAGCAAGCGGCGGAAGCTGGCGGTCGAGGTATCCTTGTCGCGCATCAGGGAAAGTTTGTGCTGCACCAGAGGATGGGTCACGATGGTCAGATGGTCACGCATGGCTTTGCTCCAGTGTTTTGTGCAGTCGGG